>JBARBA010000638.1:0-6934 GCA_049792555.1 Anaerolineales bacterium | reverse complement strand
GGCAGTTTCCATCCGCTGCAGTACGGGGACTACGTCACCCGCCCCGCCGCCGGGCATTTATTCACTCGAAGAACATTGTCCGTTTCGTGGGGGCTGGCGTGTGCGAGGATGGGCATCCGCCAGGCTTCCAGGCAGGCGCATTGTAATAACGCAAACCGCGTTGGGCAGCCAAGTTATGTGACTCACTTTGAGCAGTCACCGGGAGCGCCCGTAATAGCGCGGAGGGTCAGATGCACACCAAGCAAATCTACTTAATGTCATTAATTTGCTTTTTCCTGTCCATCAGTTTATTACTTTCCAGTTGTGGGCCTGGTCAATTATTTGGGCCAACACTTACTGCAACGCCAACACTTACTGCAACGCCAACACTTACGATAACCCCAACGCTTACGGCAACGCCAACACTTACGTCCACCCCCATGCCTCCCCCTACAATGGAGGCGATGATAAAGTATTTGATCAGCGATGGTTTCAAACTCAGCACCAGCGCTTGCGATTCGGGTTGCCAGCATTATTACAACTCGTCAATTGATGTTGCAATACTCATGTATAAAAATGGACAAGTTCATTTTCGGGTCTGTCTAAACTGTGGCTCATATGGTGTCGAACATTACAGACAACATATTAACGATTTTGTTCAACACTTCTTTGGTAATAATGTTTATGCAACAATGGACACCAGTATTGGTATGGCGGATGCATTCTTTGGGTCTACCATTACCACCCAAAAACCCGTCGATGGGTACCTGGTTTCTGTCGTGTTCGCATCTGATGGGAGAGACCTTGATATCGATCTATCACCCCCAACCCCCGATTAGTCGCTTAAGGGCATTGATTCGCTCGAAGAGCGTTGTCCATTTCGTGGGGTGGTTCGCGCGTGGCAATCCGTCGCCACTGCAAGCCATTAGCGCTGCCAAGCCTCATCTGTACCGATAACGGCTACACAGTGATGCACAACACGTTGGAGCTATTTCGAGCATGCTGTCAAAATTTAGAATCAATGCATTGCTTTTATCCTTCCTCGGTTTGGGTTTCATCTTCTTGTTTTCAATGCCGCTCGTCGCTCCGAAGAATATTGACGGAGCGGTTCAAAATTTTTTATGGTCGGCAGGGTTCTTCTGCTGGGGTTTCGTTGGGATTGTAATGATGATTGGAAAGGATGTCATTAGACTGCGATACTTTGGCCGAAATCCTCGCGCCGCCGTAATTTTTGGCCTGCTTTGGATGCTTTTAAGTTTTAGTTTGGCATTGCTACCGCTCCTGCCGATTATCAGGAAATAGATTACCTCACAAATCTTAGATGGCGTCAAAGCGATTGATAAAAACCGCCTAATTAGGGTTGGCGGGGCAGTCCCCTCCGTTGCACTACGGGGACTACGTCATCCACCCCGCCGCAGGGGTTTGGCGTCTTTACAGCGTACGGGCTTGCTCCACGCAATAGTTGGGCGCTTTTCGTAAACCATCATTTTGAATCAGAGAGACCTGCATGAATCTCAGCAAACTATCTACTTCGCCAAGCACTTTGGATTTGGGTGAGTATGTTCTACGCCCTCTTCAATTCTCTGATGTTTCTGCTTGGTATGCTTATCTTTCCGATCCAGAAGTCACTCGTCTGACCAGTTACGATATTAGGTCAGACAAAGCCGTCACGGCGATGATTGAAGAATATATTGCAGGCTATGCTCAAAAGACTTCAACACGCTGGGCTATTGCCCAAAAAGATACCGATACCCTGATTGGGACTTGTGGCTACTATTGGTGGAATGCCAGCCATTCAGTCGCCGAACTTGGATATGATTTATCGAGAAATTATTGGGGAAAAGGTGTCATGACACGTGCTGTTCAAGCCACAATAAAATGGGCTTTTGAAATATTGGATATAAATCGTATTCAAGCCACTGTGATGGTAGATAATTTTAGCTCTGCGCGAGTACTGGAAAAGAACGGTTTTCTACAAGAAGGCACATTGCGCGAATACAAAATCTCTCATGGACAACCCCGCGATTTTTGGATGTTCGCATTGTTAAGCAAAGATTATAAGAGATCGTAATAAATTAACCGCGCCTAACATGGCCGGCGGGGCAGTCCCCTCCGTTCCACACTGCGGGGATTGCACCCCCACGCTGTTGCACTGCGGGAGCTACGTCACCCACCCCGCCGTCGCTACAGAAGTTGAAATAATTTGAAAGATTAACGCTAAAATACAAGGTATGTATGAACAATTCCAGCACACACAATCAACGTATCGCAAAAATGACCTTCGCTTCAGTCTATCCGATGTATCTCGCAAAGATAGAGAAGAAAGGCAGAACCAAAGAAGAATTGCACCAGGTCATAGCGTGGTTAACAAGCTTCGATAATAAGAAGCTTCAGGAACTAATCAAGGAAAATGTAACTTTTGAAATGTTCTTCCAACATGCTTCGCTAAATCCTAACGCGCACCTGATCACCGGAGTAATCTGTGGGTGTCGTGTGGAGGAAATTGAGGATACTTTGACGCAACAGGTTAGATATTTGGATAAGTTGGTGGATGAGTTGGCGAAAGGCAGGAAGATGGAAAAGATTTTGCGCGGCTCGTAAGGTGTTTATTCGCTCGAAAAGCATTGTCCGTTTCGTGGGCTGATGCGCGCGGCAAACGGCGGGCAGCGCATGGCGGTGGTCGGTCAGCGCTGACGCCGCTCCTGCGAAGGCGTCCCTGGCGGTGGTGTAATCTGCAAGGATACATACCTGCCAAGCTGCGGGCAGGCACATTCGAATAAGCTTTTGGCATATGAGCAAACTTTCAAACGAAATTCATGTCAAATTTGCCATCCAGACAAATTGATTTCCAAGGAGCTGCCAATGACAACAGAACTGTGGGCATTTGTTTTGCAAATTGGGGTTTTTCTATCCTATATTCCAATCACATTTATCGCTTACAGAATTCTGCGCGAACCTGCGAAACGTAAGCATGCCCAGTGGGAGCTGTCTTTATTCGGAATTGATCAACCAAAAGACTTAAAGGGTATGCTTGCGGGCAGCAACTACGGTCTTGGGCAATATGTTGTGCCCCTGGTTTACATTGTCATTGTGCTGGCTGCTCTATATGGAATAACACACCCGACGATCATTCGACTGGGTTTGTGGGACGGGTTGCTGGAAAACACGGTAAATGTGTTCATGCCCGCAGGTACGCCGCCGCTCGAAATTGCAATTTTAACAGGGCGTTTTATGTTCTGGTGTTGGTTGGGAGCTTATATTCAATCCGTTGACCGGACGATTCGTCACTACCTGGCGCACGACATAAGCCCCAATGTCTATATCTCCGGCACCAGGAGATTTCTCGTAGCCTTTATCGTCGGCTCCATTGTTGGGCTAGGTGTGGGCAGCTTAGGGAAAGCAGCAAATATCCCCTTTGATCAAAATTTGACGATGGTATACGTTGTCTCTTTCGCTATCGGGCTGTTTCCCGACCAGGGAACCCGGTGGATTGTAACGACAGCCAATAAAATTCTCCGGCAAAAACTACCATCAGAGCAAAAACCGCTCACTTTAATCGAGGGGATAGGCGACTGGCAACAAGGCCGGCTGGACCAGGAAGGCATTTCCAATGTGCAAAACCTGGCAATGATAAACTTGCTGTCATTGGTTACCAACACGCCTTTCGATGCCAGTCAAATCGTTGATTGGGTTGATCAAGCAATTTTGATCACAGAGGCCAGCCCGGAGCAATTGGCCGCTCTTGGGAAGGTTAGCCTGCATTGCGCATCTAACGTTTTACGCGCAACCGATCATTCGTTGGAAATTCTGAGTAAGGCATCTGGGTTGAGTGAAGACGAACTTCAATTGCTAAGTTTAGCTTTGAGATCATCAACAAACATCGAGTTGATTTTTCGTTTTCACAAAAATGCAAATAACACCCTTAAGTAGTTGTCAGAAAGAGTGTCAAAAAAGCAGTACCGCTATTGAAGCCACTGCAAAAAGGCTGTGACAGAACTCGTCCGAATCGCGCTCTCCTCAAATGGCGAGGAACTTAATAACAAAGAACCCGGAGTTTTGCAAAAACTCCGGGTTCTGCTGGCGGAAAAAACGCGGCGCTTCCGAATGCGGAGCGCCGTGTTACGTTATTTTCAAGTCAGGTACGGTTCTTTCGATATGGGGCAGGCAATTTTTCCCCATAAACCAGGCGCGGGGTTGGAATCTACTCAGCGCGTGCGCCGCTTGAGCCAGGCCGCAGCGATCAGCTTGCGCCGCTGGGGGTCGGGATCTTCGGCGCCTTTTTCCATCATTTCGTCGTAGTGGGCGCGCGTTTCGGGGCTGACTTCGCGGGCTTCGTCCATGCACTCCATTGCCAGGCTCAAGGCGGAAATGTCGGACGAGTTCAAGCAGGCTTCCACCACCTGCGAGGCGTCGGCCTGGGCGCAGTACAGGCGGATCGACTCGTTCCACCAGGGGCTGTCCACGCGCTTGAGCATCTCGTTTTCGAGGCGCGCTTCGATGATGTGCAGCGCCGCCAGGTATTCCTGGAACGTCAAGTGGCTGAAACTGTATTTGCCGCTTTCGAATTCGACCAGCAGCCCGCTGGCGTTTTCCACGTCTTTCAGGAACTCTTCCCCGCTGGTCTTGGGGCTGACCGCCGCGAGCGGCTTGCTCATGATGCGCAGCGCCTCGGCGCGCTCGACCACGCGCAGTTGCTTCTCCATCATGGCATAGGCCAGCGCGCGCAGGACGCGCACCTTTTGGGCGGGCGTCAGGTCCAACGTCAGCCCGCGCGCCTGCTGGCGCTTGCCCAGGAAGACTTCGAAGATTTCGGCGTACAGTTCCACCCGGCGGCCGGGCAGGGAACTGCGGTAGCGGTGGACGGTGGTAATCATGGTCAGGAGCAGCGGATTGACGGCCAGGTCTGCCAGCGTATTGGTCGAGCGGATGCGCCCCAGCAGGTCGAGCGCGCCGCGCCGGGCTTCCTCGCGCACGCCGGGGTCGTCTTTTTGTGTGCTCATGATCTCATTGGCCAAATACCAGTTATGGACAAACTGCTCTACCTGCCGACCGGTAAAGGGCCGCACCTGCAAGACCGTGACGCCCTCGATGGGGTTGGAGCGATAGCCGTGCGGACGGGATGAAATGATAAAGCGGTTTTTGCCATAGGCCGCCATGCACTGCTCCACCCAGGCCACCACCTGCTTGCGCGTCTGCGCATGGGCGACTTCGTCGAGACCGTCCAGCAGGATCAGGCATTTGCCGGTTTCAAGCTGTTTTTCGAGCCAGCCGGCCGGCGGCAGCGGCGCTTGACGACCGGCAAGCTGCTCACGAACGAGCTGCGCCAGCGGGATACCGGGATTTTCTTTAATAGCCTGGCCGTGATCGCGCAAAAAGAGCAGGATCGGCAGCAGGTCGGGCGCGCCCAGTTTGTGGCGGCGGTTGGCCGGAGCCGCCAGCATCAGTGCAAGATGTTTCAACAGGGTGGTTTTGCCGCTGCCGGGTGCGCCCAGGATGGCATAGTTGCGCGCCTGCGCGTCCCCGCCGCCGAGATACTGCCAGATGTCATGTGCGCCGGAGCGTAAGCCTTCGGGCAGGCTGTTCACCGGGCTGGGGCTGGCTGCGCTGGTGGTTGTCGGATCGACGCCCAACTCTACGTAGACTCCTTCCAACGCCAGGCTGTAAGGCCCCTGGGTGGTTAAGCCTTTCACGTCAAAGGCGCGGTGCTGGTAGACCAGGTATTCCAGGTAGCGGCGGCGATAGCCGGAGAAGAGCAACTGCAAAGTTTGGTCAAGCCAATCTGCGGCGCGATCCACCCATTTGCTCTCCAGGCGCTGCCAGACTTCGCCGATGAAGCCGCCGATCAGGACGACGAGTTCGTACAGGATCGAGAGGACAATGGCTGCGTTTAGATCGTGGGTGGCATTGAAAAGCAGCAGATAAACGGGGTAGCCAGCCACAATCATTAAAAGACCGATGGTCGGTGGAATACTGTCCAATATCTTTTTCATGGATGAGTCTCCTGTGAGAATTCTGTTTAATCTTGTTTGCGCTCTTTGACCAGCCGGATGCCTTCGAAGGCCGGGGAGCGGCCTGCGATGCGTTCTTGCATGGTAATTAGATCGATCCAAATGGAAAGAACTTGGTCGAGGGCGTGTGCATGGTCACGAGCGCGATTACTGGCGAGGTCGCTGGCAAGGTCGCGGGCGCGGTCGCGGGCGCAAGCGAGGTCGCTGACGATGTTGATACCACGGGCAATGTCAAGGTCGAGGGCGCGGGAACAGGCGCGGGCACGGGCAAGGTTGAGGTCGTTGGCGAGGGCGAAGTCGCTGGCAAGATCGAGTTCCCGGGCGATGGCGCGAGCGCGGGCGCGGGCGAAAATATAGGAAAAGTCAATCCCACGAGCATCAACAGGCGCAGGCCCAATCCAGGTAAATGAATGCTCGTCCCCATTCAAAGTCCAAAACCCGCTGAACCGTTCGTCCTGTTTCTGGATGGGATATCCGGCGGCTTCATCGGCAGTGGGCAGGCGAAAACACCATCTACGCTCTTCGCGCCTTGATAGCCAGTCGCAAAAAGCCTGTGCGTCAGAAGGTCGCACGCCTAAAATGGGCGCGCGTGCCTGCCCTGCCGGGAATTGCCAGGACGTCCAATGGTCCGGCTGGAAAAACTGCCCCTGCGCGCGCATTTCGTCTATGAAGAGCTGGTACTCGGCGCAAGTTACCAGGCTCTCGTCAATGGATGTGTTCTCATCAATGCGATACATCATTTCACTCTTTCTTTGATCAGCCGGATGCCTTCGAAGGCCGGGGAGCGCCCGGCGATGCGTTCCTGCAGGGTGATCAGGTCGATCCAGATCGAGAGCACCAGGTCGAGGTCGCGCTCCAGGTCGCGGGTCAGGTCGCGGGCCAGGGCCAGGTTGACGCCGAAGGCGCGGTCGATGTCGCGGGCCAGGTCGCGGTCGATGTCGAGGTCG
>JBARBA010000637.1:0-13487 GCA_049792555.1 Anaerolineales bacterium | reverse complement strand
ATAATGAGCAAAGCGCCGGCCAGCGAGGTCAAAATAATCAAGGCCCAGTCGAAGAACATCAGCGCCAGCACTGCGCCGATGACGCCGCCGACGATAAAAACTTCCAAGAACAGCGCATCGCCGGCGCGAGCGGTAGTGTAGGCAAAAACGGTAAGCAGGCTGGTCGCAATGGACCCGCCTCCCTCGAACCCGGCCACGATCACGGCGACACCCTGGAAGAAATAGGCCAATAAAGCGCCCAGAATGCCAAATCCAATGCCGATGACAAGTTGCAGCCATTCGGGTTGAACATGAAAATACCCGGACGATATTGTAAGCCCGGTTACAAACCCCAGGATCGCCAGATATAACCAGAAAAGCTTGCGTCCCAGCACAAGCAAAAGCCCACCAGCCAAAATTTGCTCGATAAGCATATCAGGCTCCTTCCTGCTAAATATTAGAGTTGTTTCGCATTAAGGTGACAGTCACTTCGATGCGCCAGATATCATCTTTCGGTGAAATGCGCCGCCATAAATAGGCCAAGTGACTGTCACCTTTTTATTCGGGAACAGGTCTATTAACGTCAATGGGATTGCTCTGTGACCCCCTGAGAACCTTTACTACTTGCCGCGGATGCGTTTCCAGTTGGCCGCCGCGATCAAAACCACACCGACCAGGATGGCGATTCCCCCGTTGATCGCCCATTTCAATTGGCCGGTCATAAAACTACCTGGCAAGACGTTGATCCCTTGCAGGAACCAGACAGCCCCCATCAGGATTGCCAAAACTCCGAAAACGGTGACTACGACTTTTACCACTTTCATTGGGACCTCCTTTGCAAATAAGGAAAAACTCTCTCTGCTTGACAACTCTGTTCATTCGTATCATCTCAATCATCGGTGGTTGTTGAGCAGGCGGCGGTGATGTTCCGCCGCCGTACCGCGTAGTCCCCGGCAGGGGGAAACCACGTATAACAACAATTTCCCCAAATACTGAGATGATACGTTCATTCTATCATTTTAACTTTATGAGATGCAGAGTTCAGGAATAGAAAGTAAGGATTCGTTAATCTACGGGGCGCGTTTTTCCCTTCTCTTCTTTCTTCCCGCCACCATCAACTTCTCCACCCAGCCCGCGAACGGCTCCGGCGGCAGGTACTCCGCCAACGGCCAGGGTTCCAGCCCACGCGCCGATAAAACCGCATTGGCGGCCTTGATGCCGGTCGCGCAGGCGCGCTCCAGGAAGAACGACGGCAGCCGGTCGCGCACCCAATCCCCCGCGCAGAACAGGCCCGGCCAGGGCGTGGCAATGCCCAGATGGCGCTCCTTCGGCCCCAGCGCGGGCAGCGTATGCACCGCCGCGTTGCGCTGCAAATGCTGGTGGATCAAATGCCCGCGCAACTCGGGGTAGGCGCGGTAAAAATCGGTGATGACCTGCGTCAGCAGCAGCGCATCGGGCTGGTCGAGCGTCTCCTGCGGGCCGTAGATATGCACCTCGATGGCCGACCCGCCCGTCGCCTTGTGCCACTTGCGGTACGGCGCGTACATGCGCTCCAGCCAGAAAAAATTGTGCATCACAAAATCGCCGGTAAACATGCCGCCTTCGGGGCCGGGTTTGGGGGAGCGGTCAAACCACAAACGGACAATGGCGTTGGTCAGGCTGCGCGGGAAAAAGAGATCATTTTTTCCAAAACTGTTTTGGAGGATGGACGCCGCCGCTGCGGAATCCACCGCCAAAATGACCTGCTGCGCCGCGAAAGCCTCGTCGCCGCTATGGACGATCCATCCGCTCGCCCCACCCGACAGCTTTTCTACCCGTTTCCCCAGCCTGATTGCCCCTCCGAGCGCCTGCACCCGCTCTGCCAGCGGTTCCGTGATCGATGTGCCGCCGTCTTCGGGCAGGTACGAAAAACCCCAGGCGTCGCGCCGCAGGATGGTGTAAAAGCGCAGGAACGCCAGGAAACCCGCCAGCGGGATCTCGTCCGCGTGGGTTGAAAGACCGTTGCGCGCCAGCCCGGTAAAAAACGCGCGTAGCGCCGGCGACCACTTGCGGATGTACTCGCCCAGCATATGGCCTTCCAGCGGCTGATCCTCGCCAAACGGGTCGACGCCCACCGCCATAATCAACACCGACCAGACGTGCAGCAGCTTGAGCCAGTCGCGCACATCAATGGTCAACAAGAAGCTTGGACTCAGAAAAAGTTGCAAATAATGCAACGGCGCAGGGAAGATACTGCGCCGGATGGCGTTGCCCACACGCGCCGAACGCGCGCCGCCGATGTCGCGGTAAATCCATAGTTCATCGTCGGCAGGCACAAAGAGCGGGCGCAGGGCCTGGCGCGCCAGCATGGTTTGGAAGTTGCGGTACTGTGACCAGATGCCATGCACGCCATGCTCCAGCCGAAACGTCCAGCCGCCGACTTCGACGGTTTCGCCGCCCGCCAGCCGCCCGCCCACAAAGCGCGGGTCGGCTTCGAGCACCAGCGGCTTCAGTCCGCGCTCGGCCAGGTGCAACGCAGCAGATAACCCGGCCACGCCGCCGCCAATAATGATGATGTCGTGAGATGAGTCCATACCGGGATTATAGGCGGGATTGTGCTTTTGCGGGGAGCGAAGAACTCGGAGTTTTGCAAAAACTCCGAGTTCTCTGGCCGGAAGGCGCGCCATCCTTCTCAACCTTTCGGCGATCTCTCTGAAACCCTCAGCGATCTCGCTCAGCCTTCCAGCGACCTCGCTGAGACCCTCAGCGACCTTTCCCAGCCTTCCGGCGACCTCTCCGAAACCCTCGGCGACCTTTCCCAGCCTTCCGGCGACCTCGCTGAGACCATCAGAAGGCATTTTCAACATTTCGCGCAAAAAGCCTCTTGCGCACCCCTTTTGCAGCGAAAATTGATTTGCAGATATTGGCGTGATACCACTTATAATTATGCGGAAGCCTTGAACGGCAATTGGGCGCTTGGCACTGAAAAATTTGATGTTTTGAGAAGGATGAAAATGAGCGACTTAAAAACCTGCTTCGTAATTGCCCCGATTGGGGAACCGGACTCCGAAATTCGTAAACGTTCCAATCAAATTCTAGAGTATGTCATTAAGCCGGCCGCCAATGAATGCGGCTATGAACCGTTGCGCGCCGACCAAATCTCCGAGCCGGGTATCATTACCAGCCAGGTCATTCAACACATCATCGACGACCCCTTGGTAATTGCCGACCTGACGGGGCGTAACCCAAACGTATTTTATGAGCTTGCCATCCGGCACGCCATTCGCAAGCCGCTGATCCAAATGATTGCCAACGACGAGCAACTGCCTTTTGATGTGGCCGGTACCCGCATCATCAAGGTAGATTATCGTGACCTGGATAGTGTAGACGAAGCAAAAGCGGAGATCATCAAACAAATCACCGCCGTCATGAAAGACCCATCCAAAGTGGACTCTCCGATTTCAATGTCGCTTAACCTGCAGAATTTAAAACAAAGTGAATTCCCCGAACAACGCTCTTTGGCAGATATTATCGAAGCAATCTCGGAAGTCAATTTAGGCATTAAAAATATTCAAAATGCTATGAAGCCTGAACCAACCCTGGTGAACAAGGCAAGACTCATATATATTGATACTTTCATGACGATAATTCGGGATAAAGCAGAATTTTTGTGTAGTCGAGTAGATGGATTTTCCCAATGGGTGATATCCCCAGACCTTGATGACGAAGAAAAGTCTAATCGCAGACGCGAACTCGATTTATTCACCAAGCAACTCCTTAAAATTGGTGATATGGCAGTGAAGTTACAGAATTCTCTCAAGTCATAAAAATTTACCCGAAGGGCCTGCAAGGTTTTTGCCTCCTGCTTTTGGGGATTCCACGAGTGTTAAGGTAGTCAACTATTTCAAAAATGAGTGACCCGAATTTCGGCCACTCATTTTTCATTTCACAAAGACCAGCTTTGCGCGTCGAGTTGAATACGGGAATTGGCAACAGTTTTTACGCAACACGCACTACGCAACATGCCAGTAAGTAAAGCATGTTGCGCAGTGCGTAATCGCTCACCCCGGCACGTACGTCGTCAAGTTCCCGGCGCGGCTGGCGGGATAGCGCAACCACTCGCCCAGGTAGGCCAGCGGCTGCGAGGCCATTAGCGACGGTTCGGCGTAACACTGTTGGAAACAGCTCTGGCAGTTGCGCGGCGGCTGGCCGTAGGCATGATAGGCGATGGCCCAGGCTTCGTCCCAGGTCTGCACGTCCAGCAGGTTGACGGGCCGCCCGCCCTGGCCGTTCGCCGCTTTTTCGAGCGGGCGGCAGGGATAGGCCAGTTCGCCGTCCGGTTGGATGCGCGGGGCGAGCGCCGGGTAGCAGTCGTAGGGCGTCAGGTCGAGCAAGGTTTTTAGGTAGGCTTCGCTGCCCAGGATGGGCGCGCCGCGGCGTTTGAGTTGCAGTAGTTTTTGGATGAAGGCCCGGTAGTCAAGGGAAACCGTCAGCTCGTAGCGCGGCCAGTTGTTAAGGGCCTGCGGTGAGAAGGAGATCAGCAATTTGTTCCGGGCACAGAATTCGAGCAGCGTTTCTGCGCCGGGCAAGGTTTCAGGCGTCAGCACGGCATTGACAACCATGCGGTAGCCGTATTGCTTTTGCAGCCCGGCGTAGCGCCGGACGTTGGTGTGGATGGCCTCCGCCGAGGCGGGGGGCGCGCCGATGGTCTGCGACCAAAGCTGCGGGTCGGTTGAGTCGAGGCTGACGATTAAACGGTCGAGGGCCGGCAGCAGGGTTTCGTGCTGCGGGAGCAGGAGGCCGTTCGAGACGAGGCTGATTTCCCGAAACTTGAGCTCTTTTTTGGCGGCCAACACGATGCGGTCGATGTCAGGATGGGTGAGCGGTTCGCCGCCGGTCAGGAAGAGCGCATCCACGCCGCTGCGGATGACGCGCAGGATGCGCATGACCTGCTCGAAAGGCAACGGGCGCATGGCTTCGGCGTTGCGCCGCGCGCCGAAATCTTCGCAGTAGGCGCAGTTCAGGTTGCATTGCCCGGTGACGTAATAGATCGCCACGCGCGGGTGCAGGTGGCGATCATTTCGGGCGAGCTTGAGCAGGTTGGCCGCATAAGAGAGCATACGGTGATTATACAGGCAAAGGGTGTTTTGGTTCTTTGGGAGTTGCCGTGATAAGCCAGCGCATCTGGCGGTGCGGCGTAAGTCGGATTGCCAATCCGACCTACACGGCACATCACGACAATTCCAGAGAGCCAGTGCTTTATTTGCCGGGCCGCTGTTTGTAATGGATGTCAGAAAGGGCGCCCAGGCGCAGGGCTGCGCTTTCGGGGGTGATATCGCGTTGGGGCATTGCCAGCATTTCATAACCGACCATGAATTTACGCACGGTGGCCGAGCGCAGCAGCGGCGGGTAGAAATGCGCGTGCAGGGTCCATTCGGGGTGCCTTTGACCGTCGGACGGGGCCTGGTGGAAGCCCATGGAATAGGGGAACGAGATTCCAAAAAGGTTGTCGTAACGGGTGGTAAGCTGTTTGAAGACCTGCGCCAGGGCGCTCAATTCGGTGGTAGTCAGGTCATTGAGCCGGGCAACGCTGCGGTGGGCAACGACCATGGTTTCGAAGGGCCACACCGCCCAAAAGGGGATCAGCGCCGTGAAATGATCGTTGGACAGGATGATGCGCTCTTTGCGTTTGTGTTCTTCGGCCAGGTAATCGCTTAACAGTGGGCGGTGATTTTCATTGAAATAAGCGTTTTGGCGTTCGAGTTCCTGGGCGGGTTCATTAGGGATATGCCCGGTGGCCCAGACCTGGCTATGCGGGTGCGGGTTGGAGCAGCCCATCGCCGCGCCTTTATTTTCGAAGACCTGCACATAATGGATGAAATCTTTCCCGCCAAGATTGACCGTTTGCCCCGTCCAGGTGGCCAGGATGTTTTCGACGGAGGCCAGGTCCAGTTCGGGCAGGGTCAGGTCGTGGCGAGGCGAAAAGCAAACCACGCGGCACAAGCCCCGTTCCGGGGTGGCCACCAGCAGGGGGTGGGACGCTGCCGGTTTTTCACTTGCGTCATCGGGTAACAGGGATGCAAAGTCATTGTCAAAGGCAAATGTGCCGGTGTAGGCCGGGTTTTTCACCCCCCCGGCGCGTTCGTTGCCGGGGCAAAGGTAGCAGGTGGGGTCGTAGGGTGGCAGGTTCTCCGGCTGGGTCTTTTCGACCTGTCCCTGCCAGGGACGTTTGGCGCGCTGCGGTGAAACCAGGACCCAGTCTCCTGTGAGCGGGTTAAAACGGCGGTGCGGGGTTTCGAACATCGTTATCTCCATGACGAAAACATCCATCCACAGATTACGCAGATGAAAAGACAAACAATCGGTTCTTTAGGAATCTCCGTGATCCACCCACACCCGTATGCCGGGATTAATCCCGGCATACGGGTGTGCCCCCAGATATGGGGGAATACCACGCTAAATCCCAAAGAGTCAAACAATCTAAAAGCCCACGAAATACCCTGCGGACATTATGTCTGTGGATAAATTAAAGTTTCCTGGTGTCAACTTTCAATTTGAATAACGGCAACGCCCTGTGGTTCGAGCGATAACTGCGCTTTTACCGGCAGCCCCGTGAGCAGGTTCAGGCCGGGGGTAGGCAGGTCGATGGCAGCGGCTTCGTTTGCGTGGTTGAGCGCGAAAAGCCAGGTATGCGTCCCGTCGGTGCGGCGCGTGATTTCGACGCCATCCGGCAGATGCGATGATTGTAAGCCAATATCGGCGCAAACACGCCCAACCAGCCAGGCGAGACCTGCCTGTCCCAATTCGGTGCCGACGTAATAGCTGGCGCCTTTGCCAAAATGATGGCGCGTGACAGCCGGGCTGCCTGCAAAGTAATCATCGATGTAATGCGCCAGCGCTTCAGCGCCTTCCAGCCGGATGACATCGCTCCACAGGCTGCAAGGGAACTCAGGCCCGTCAGCGGCTTTCACCTGGCCGGTATGGTCATCTCCGTAAGCGGAGAATTCCTCGACCCACATGCCCAGGAATTTGCGGAACGGCGCGGGGTATCCGCCCAGGTAAACCTGGTCGTTCGGGTTGACGATGCCGCTAAAGAAGGTCGCCAGGAATGCGCCGCCGTCCGCGACGTAATTTTCGATATTTTGCGCCGAGCGCTGGCTGACCAGGTACAAATGCGGCGCAATCACCAGCCGATAGCGGGACAGGTCGGCGTCAGGGTGGGCAAAATCGACGGTGATGTTGCGGCGGAACAACTCGGCGTACCAGGCCATCACGTGCGGCATCAATGGAATGTCGTTTGACGGCATGCTGCCTTGTTCCAGCGCCCACCAGTTTTCCCAATCGAACAGGATGGCGACGTCGGACGCCACGCGGCTGGGGAGCAGCGCGTCGAGTTGGGCCAGTTCCGCGCCCAGGGATTTGACTTCGCGCCAACTGCGTGAATCGGCGCCGACGTGCGGAAGCATGCCACTGTGGAATTTTTCGTAGCCGGCCCGCGAGGCGCGCCACTGGAAGAACATGATGCCGTTCGCGCCGCGCGCCAGCGCCTGGTAGCTGCCCAGCCGCATGACGCCGGGCCGCTTGGTGGCGTTGCGCTGACGCCAGTTGACGTGCGTGGCCGCCTGTTCCATCAAAATCCAGGGGCGGCCGTTCCCGATGGAGCGCATCAGGTCACAGGCAGCGCCGGCCTGGATCATCCACTGCGGGTCGGATGTATCGGGATAAGCATCTTGTGAAACGACGTCTTCGCGGGCGGCCCACTTCCAGTAATCGAGCGGCTTGTGGAAGCTCATAAAATTGGTGGTGACGGGGATTTGGGGCGTGATGCCTTTCAGGATGGCTTTTTGTTCTTCGAAACAAGCCAGCCACGAGTCGGAGCAAAAGTGCTGCCAATCGAGATGCTGGGTCGGGTTGACCTGGGCGGGCGTGCGGCGCGGGGGGACGATTTCTTCCCAGTCGCCGTAATGCTGGCTCCAGAACGCCGTGCCCCAGGCTGCGTTCAAAGCCTCCAGTGTGGTATAGCGCTCCTCCAACCAGCGCCGAAACGCGGCAGCGGAGGCGTCGCAAAAGCATTCGGAGTAGTGGCAGGCGTACTCGTTGTCCACGTGCCAGAGCGACAATGCGGGATGGTTGCGCGCGTGCTGCGCCAGGTGGGTGACGAGTTGGTTGGCGCTGGCGTGATAGGCAACGCTGTGCGGGCAGTAATGCCGCCGCGAGCCGTGCCACAGCGTGACGCCATCTGCCGTAACCGGCAAAATTTCGGGGCGCAGACGCACCAGCCAGGCGGGCGGCGAAGCCGTGGGCGTGGCAAGGTTCACGCGGACGCCGTGCTTATGCAACAAGTCCATGACCTGATCGAGCCAGGCAAAATCGTACTCGCCGGGCGCGGGTTCCATTTTTGCCCAGGAAAAAATGCCCAGCGAGACCAGGTTAACTCCGGCTTCCTGCATCAGCCGGGCATCTTCCTGCCAGACATCCGGACTCCACTGCTCGGGGTTGTAATCGCCGCCATAGATCAGGTGTGGGAACATGGGTGTACTCCTATTATTATCATATCAAAGAATCTGTGCTGCACAAATGAGTTGGGACAAATCCGTGTTGCGTATTGCGTATTCCGTTTTGAAGGTTTATATAATCCCGTAGCGCAGCGGAGTGGACGCAACATTCTGCGAGGCTTCAACTGACTTGAAACACACCAAAATTGGCAGGCTGTTTTGGATGCCTAAAAGTCCGTAATGCGCTTCATGCGGTCGCGGTATTTATCGCGGAATTGGGCGTTGAGCCGCAGGACTTCGTCTTCGTTGCCGGTGAAGGAGCAACGCAGGCAATAATACTCGTCTTTTTCGCGGTCATAGAGCATGTCCATGTCAATCTCGCGCATCAGGCAGCGCGGACAACGATAATTTAGCTTGCCTTTTCGACCTTGAGCCATGTGCGTAATTCTCCCTTTCCTGTGACGGTTTTTTTGATGCCCAACGTATACATCGGCGAAAATGCGAAGCCCTCGCGGAAATAGGCGCTGGCGTCGGGAATGTCCGCGCGCATGGAGAGGCGCGTGTCCACCGGCGGGATGACGGCTTCGGCGAGCGTTGCGCCTGCCACCTGGGCCTCGCGGCACTGATAGGCATAGTCGATGCTTTCGGTTTGCGCCGGCCCTGTTACCGTCAGCCGCGCGCCGGTTAAATCCTCGGAGTATTCGGTCGTCCCGTAACAGGCGGTGATGTATTCGTCGATGCAGATTTCGGCTGCCGGGTCGGTGGTTCCAATAATTTGCCGGATGATTTCGATCTCGCCCGCGCCTTCGGTAATCCGAAAGATCGACTGGACCTGGATGCTGATCTTGGCAAACTCGATGGTGACCGGTTCGAGAGTTACCACACGGGTCTGGCCTTCTTCCGAAAAGGAGGCCAGCGTGCGGCAGGCACACAAATCGACTTCTTCGCCCTGGTAGCTGAATTTGCAGCTTTTGACCGCGCCTTCGCCCGCGTAGTGCGTAAAGTAACCGGCCCGGTAGAGGGATTGCACCAGGAAGGGGTACGAGGCGTCTTGCAGGTGTTTTGTCCCCACGCCGCAGGGGCGCAGCAGTTTGGCGGCGTAAGGCCGCAGGTCGATCATTGCGCCGCCCTGGTTCATATCCAGGCAAAAACGCATCCAGGGATCGGCGTACCAGAACTGCTGGCGCTTCGAGCCATAGAGAATGTCTTTCCACAAGGTGCATTCGGGGCGCGTGTAAGGCCGGTCCTGGCGGTAGACATCGGCAAACTCGCTCATGGTCAGGTCTTTGGCCTTGCCTTCTTTTTTGAGCTGGCCGTAATAGGCCATGCCGTCTTCGTAGGTTTTGAGCAGGAGCGCGTAATCGGCCTCCCAACGGCCATTTTTGCTCATCCAGCCCGGCCCAACAAACATCATGTTGTAAGAATAACCGCGGTTGTATTTGTGCATGGCGCGGTATTGGTCGACGATGTTTTGGAAATAGGGGATTTCGCGGTTTTCATAGACCATGCCGCGCAGGATGTTTTGGGGATGGGTGCCATAGTAGGAGCCGGGGCCGTCAAAAACGGCCATCAAATCCCTGGAAAGGTGCGGGATGGCGACAATGCCGATATCGTCGGCTTCGTCCGAAGCCGGGCAGTGGATGTTGCGTTTCGACGGGATCCAGGGGTTCCACGGGCCGCCGTCAAAAATGGTATACCAGGAATTGTTGGCGTTCCAAAAAGCTTTGGGGCCTTCTTCCCAGCAGGTGGCGATGGCAGCCTTGACCATGGGGTATTTTTCTTTGATGTAGTTAACCAACTCGGCGTCCATGTAATAGGAGCCGGTGGACGTGGGGTAAAAACCGAAGACTTCGTGGAATTTGCCCAGCACCTCGTCCACGACCTTTTTCTTGTCTTCCATCGAGAAAAGCCAGATGGCCAGCTCTTTGGACTTGAACTTTTCGCGGAACTCCCGGCATTGCAAGCCCAGGAAGGTCGAGCCGATTTCGTCGCCGTATTGGGCGTGGTGCTCTTTGGCGATGGCGACGGCTTCCCGGTTGAACAGGCTGGCGTACGTCATCTGGATGGTGGTGCGCAGCCCGTTGTCATGCGCCACGCGCTGCTGGGTGCGGAAAATATCCAGGGATTCCTGGACGACGGCGCTGGCGGCGCTGTCTTCCTTCTTGCCGTGCTCGGCTTCTTTTTGGATGTACTCCGGCACCATTTCTGGCCGGTGGATGATGGTTACATAGAATTCGCTCATGCCGCTTCTTTTCTATCAAACAATGATGTTCACTTGTGTTTCTTTACCCAAAAAAATTGTTTCTGAAAACTTTAACCTGGACAAGCCGGAACCAAAAAGCAAAACGCAAAGCCGCCAAGACGCCAAGTCGCAGAGCTTCTTTATAAAGCCCTGGCAAATTTCTTCTATGGCTTATTTCGCCCTATCGTTGCGGTTTCCTAAAAAAAATCTTTGCGACTTTGCGACTCTGCGCCTTCGCGTTAAGGTTTTTTAGGGTTTACATGGGTCATGCTTATTCGTGCGTGGCTGTCAGGGCCGCAAGGACGCTATCGTAGGTTAAAGGATGCAGCAGGCAGTGATCCGCGCCCAATTCGCGCGCCCGGGCTTGATCGGTGACCGATGAGCAGACCAAGACCGGGACATCGCACTCGGCCATATCCCGAATCAATGTTCCCGAGGTCTCCAGGCCTTCCACCGACTGGAAGAGGATCGCCGCCGGTTGCAGTGCGCAGGTTTCCGCAGCGGATGGGACAGCTTGAGCCGTCGCGATGCCATAGCCACCCTGTTCGGCGTAGCGCCCGAGCAGGTACGCCAGCGCCGGATCGTTGCCGATTACCAGGATTTTGGCGTGCAATGATGGATTCATCTGTTAACCTTTGATGCTTCCCAGGGCCAGACCATTTTGCCAGAAACGTTGCAGGAAGAGGAAGACGAGCATCACGGGCAGGGTTCCAATCACCGAACCGGTGATGATCAACGGGTAGAGGGGCGGGCCACCCGACTGCGGGCCAACCACTGAATTCCAGTAAGCCAGGCCAACCGTGACCGTGTACAACTCTGATTTGCCCAAGACGAGCAAAGGCAGGAAGTAGTTATTCCAGGCGCCCACGAAGGCAAACAGCAGCACGGTGACGTAACCTGGCGCCAACATGCGGAACGCAATCGTGACAAAAATGCGAAACTCTCCGGCCCCATCCACACGCGCGGCATCAATCAAGTCTTGCGGAATGGCTTGCTCTGCATAAATGCGCATCAGGTAAACGCCAAACGGGCTGACCAGGCTGGGGAAGATCACCGCCCACAAAGAGTTTGACAGGCCAGTCTTGGAAATGAGCAGGTAAAGCGGCACCGCAAAAACCGTGCCCGGAACAAAAAGAGAGGCGAGCACAATCCCAAACAACAGGTTGCGCCCGGCAAAGCGATATTGCGAGAACGCATAGCCTGCCAGCGATGAAATCAACGACGACCCCACTGCCGCCGTGATGGCATACATGGCTGTATTTTCCATCCAGGTAATAAAAGCCCCATTCCCGAAGGCGAATACAGCCTGTATATTCTGGAAGAGGTTGAAGTCTTTATCAAACCAGAACCCGAAGGAGGAAAACAACCCCGCATTCGTTTTGGTGCTGCCGATAAATAACCATGCCAGCGGCAGCAGGAAATAGCCCAGGAAAGCGAACAGGAACACGTAGGTCATCGTTTTGCCGGTTGTGTTTTTGCGAAGTTTGTTCGGGCGAACAGAGGAGGGCAGTTGGGGTGTCATTATTTTGCCTCCTTGCGGTAGGTAGCCAGCAAGACCAGCGATGAGAGCACTGCGGTCACAATGGCCAGGGTGAAGGCGATCGCGGCAGAATAATCAAACTGGCGGTTTGAAAAGGCCAGGGTATAGACATACAGGTTGGGCGTAAAATACGAGTTTATGGCAGTCGGCGCGACGACTCGCAGAATATTTGGCTCGTTGAATAATTGAAGTGTGCCGATGATCGAAAAAATAAAGGTCAGCATAATCGCCGGCATGACGATCGGGATACGGATGCGTAGCGCGATCTGTAAATCGCTGGCGCCATCGACGCGCGCCGCCTCGTACAGTTCTTCGGGAACGCCTTTGAGCGCAGCGAAAATGATCAGCATGTTGTAACCGGTATACTGCCAGGTGGCGATATTGGCGATCGAGGGGATAATGCCGCTGGCCGTCAGGAATAACGGCGGTTCGAGGTTCAGCGCCTTCGCAAGCTGGGCAATCGGGCCGAAGCTTTGCCCATAAAAATATCCCCAGATCAAGGCCGCGACAACGCTCGGAATGGCAAATGGCAGAAAATAGCCCAGGCGAAAGATCGTCTGGCGTCGGATCAGTTTGCCATCCAGCAATAGCGCAAAGATCAAGGCCAGGCCGAGCATGACGGGGATCTGGATTACGCCAAATGTCAGCACATTGCGAATCCCTTCCCAGAAATTGGCATCCTGAAAAGCCTTCACGTAGTTGTCCAACCCGATAAATGAAATCCCCCCGACCAGCCTGTTTCGATACAGGCTCATGTTAAGCGCATAAATCAGGGGATAGACCATGAAGATGATGAAGCCTATCAGGAAGGGGGAGAGAAACAGGTAGGGTATGACTTTTCGCTCAAAACGATGCCGCGAAAACCGGCGTATGGGTTTCGGCGATGCGGGGTCGGATGTCTTAGCCAGGGACATATTTTCTCCTTAATACCTTATCAGTGAAATTCTTGCACCCTGGCCCACAGCATCCCAG
The DNA here is from genome assembly GCA_049792555.1 of Anaerolineales bacterium. Lineage (GTDB taxonomy): Bacteria > Chloroflexota > Anaerolineae > Anaerolineales > Villigracilaceae > UBA5195. Next base: position 280 of record JBARBA010000637.1, on the reverse strand, counting down.
GGCGGGCAAAAAGCAAGAAAATCTTACCGCACACCTGTCCCGGTGTCCCTTCGGGAGAGAACGCCGAGAGCGCGGAGATTTAAAGGGTTTTCCCCGCACCTGTGGTGGGGCAGGTGTCTGCGGACTCTGTGCGCTCCGCAGTTAAAGCTTTTGGTTCAGGCTTGTCCGGGTTAGGAGTACCGGGGCAAGTTTTTTGTCCTGCCCCGGTACTTTGCGACTCTTTGGGAATTAGCGTGGTGTTCCCCCATATCTGGGGGCCAACCCCTATGTCGAGATTAAT
>JBARBA010000636.1:0-21300 GCA_049792555.1 Anaerolineales bacterium | reverse complement strand
AAAACTAGCAGAATCCGTGTAACTCCGTGTAATCCGTGTCCAAATCGTTCTTTTTGTGCCTTCAAAAGGTCTCCACAGTTAAGTGCGGTCTCACCAGCGCAGCGGAGTGGACGCAATACGCTCCATTTCGGGAGACTTCAGCTCAAATGAAACGCACCCAATGTGTGTTTGAAAACTCCGCCGAAGATAAACTCTGTGTGGAGTGAAGGAGAACATCATGGACAACCGCAAACAACTGACAACACTCGCCATCATGCTGGTCGTTTATGCGCTGTGCGCGTTCGTGACTTACGCCTTTTTCGCCGACCAAATGGCCGCCATGGCGAAAACCCCCATGCCGAAGATGGGCGTCTCGAATGCCGTGCTCGGCCTGGCCGACGCCGGGATGGTGTTGGTAGTCTACGGCATCTTTGGCCTGCTGGCGTATTGGTTCGCGCGCAAGATCGACTTGCCGGGCGTCTTCAGCGCGGACGGCAACGCGCGGCGCTGGTTTTGGACTCCGATGTTGCTCGGTCTGGCCTGCGGGGTGTGCGTGATGATCGGCGAAATAGTCTTTGCGCCCATCAACGGCGTCGGGCGGCTTCCGCATCCGGGTTTTCCGCTTTCGATCCTGGCCGCGTTGAGCGCGGCCATCGGCGAGGAACTCCTTTTCCGCGGCTTTGTCTTCGGCCTTTGGGCGCTGATGCTCAACCGGTTGTTCAAACGCTTCAACGGGCGCACCGCCGCCTTGTGGATCGCCAACGTCATCGCGGCGCTGGCTTTCGGGGCCGGGCACCTGCCCACCGTGCTGCTGGTGACAGGCGCTACCTCCCTGGCCGGAGTCAGCCCCGTTTTGCTGTTGGAAATCTTCCTGCTCAATGGCGTCGTCGGCCTGGTGGCCGGGCAGCGCTACATGAAAGACGGCCTGATGGCCGCTTCCGGCGTCCACTTTTGGGCGGATATGGTCTTTCATGTGGCGTGGGGGTTGGTGAGGTAGCGACGATTTACGATTTGAGATTTGCGATTGGGGGATTGGGGAGCTTGTCCCCGGAGGGGATTGGCGAGGTTGAGAAAATAAATGCGCTCCGCAGGGTTGGCTGGCGGAGCGCGCGGAGCACGGTGTTGCCTGGCTGTACTTCGGTCTTTCCTACATGTACTTCGGTGACTCCTACGTGTACTTCAATGGTTCCTACGTGTACTTCGGTGACTCCTACGTGTACTTCAACGATTCCTACGTGTACTTCGGTGACTCCTAAGCGTACTGCGGTGACTCCTACGTGTACTTCGACAGTCCCTAAGCGTACTGCGGTGGTTCCTACATGTACTTCGGTGGCTCCTAAGCGTACTGCGGCCTTTCCTGCCGGTTATTTTTTCTCTTCCTTCTTCCACTTCAACGTCACGGAATAATTGGCATCCACGCCCGCCGAAGCGAGGAACGCCCCGGCAGCCGCGCTCAACTTGAGGCCAAACTGCACTTCGATTTCATCAGGCGCGTCATGCAGGGTGCGCAGTTTGGCAATGATCGCCGATGCCGCCGGTTTGACCTTGTCCATGGCATCTTCGAAAGTTTTCTGCGACTTTTCGATCACGTCGCTGCCGCGCGCGGCTCTGACAACGCCGCCTGCGCTTTCAGGCTCGTCCACTTCGACGAGCATGCTGCTGCCATCTTCGAGCGGGAATTCGATGAGACGTTTCATATTGTGCTCCTTATTATCTATCCACTGGCAAAAGCAATGTGGTTTACTTAATGCCAAAACTGTAAGTTCATTGTGCCGATTACGCAAAAGCTCCGTTAGTTTTTACGGCCCCATATAAACAAAGCGGATGGATGAAAACAAAATATATTTGCTAATAGGGGGTTCTCCCGTCGCGTTGCTCAACGAAACGTAACCATCTGTGCCAGCGGAGAAATTGCAGGTGCCCAGGTCTACCCAATCGCTCGTGTTTTGTTGGTCAAGCGGTACTTGTGTTTCACCACCGTCATGGCGGATGCGGTGGGCGATCCTGTCGTGTTACTGGCAACTCAAATAATAAACTTATCGCTCTTATTGTAGAATGGTCCAAGCATATACATCCGGCGTGGGGTCATCGATTTTCGCATCGACCACTTGGCCGAGATCATTCTGTTCTGTTCCCATTTTCGTGGCGCGCACCATGAACGTGTGGTTGCCCGATTGGAGATTTGAATAACTCTGAGGGCTTGAACAAGGCTGGAAATTGGGATTGGACATATCTGCATCCAGCGCGCACTCAAAGGTGGTTCCCTGATCTGCATAAACGGTGGAAAAAGTAAAGGTTGCGTTTCTCAACGTGGTTGTTGCGCTTGGCTCGGATGTAAGAACCGTATCGTTCACAACCCAGGCATAAGTGAGGGGAGCGCTGATATTGCCTTTGGAATCAATTGCCTCGATTCGGAATGTGTGTGCGCCGGGTGGTAACGTGAAATAGACAACCGGGCTTATGCAGGCAGCAAAACTATTCAAGTCCAGCTGGCACCTGAAGTTGGCCGCGCTGGGGCTGGTGAATTCGAAGGTTTGGACAATATCGAAAGATGGATGCGATGGGAAGCTTTTTATCCTAATCATGGGAGTTATTGTTGAAGTAAGGGTTAGCTGATTCGTTTTTCCGTCTGCCTGGGTTATTGCCATAGCGGTTTGAGACGCGAAAGCTCTAATAAAATCTGATACTCCAAATATATTACCGTTTTCTAGATTAGGATATTTGTTGTTACTGAGATTATGTGTATTTGTCGAAGATACTACAAACTCATTAAACTGATTCGTCCTATTGGCATCTATCAAAAAAACTACTGCGCTTCGAATGTAAGCAATTGAAAAAAAGCTTGATCGATAACTCTCGCGCAAGCCATATCCTGGTTGCGGTGTTGCATCAGGCTGTAATGCCGTCAATGTTGGCTCAAGCGGTATGTTTGTCTGATTTACTATAGATGTAGTAACTAAATCAGGTGTTAGTTGGAGAGCGGTAGGGTGCGTCAAACTACTGGTCAAAATTGGCCGAGGTGTAAGGGTGGGCACTTCTTTTTCATAGGCTTCTGTGGAAATATTGTGCGCCAGCGCTATCACCTTATCAAGGTCACTTAATGCCAGTTCATATTGTCCCATTTGCATCGCAACCTGCGCGCGCTCAAAGTATGTAGATGGGTTACTGGTCTCCAATAAAATCGCTTGAGTGTAATTATCAATCGCTTTCTGGCTACTTCCGGCGCGACGGGCTTGTAACCATAAGTCAATTTCCTGTTCTAATTCCTGACTTTCATCCGACTTGACGTCTTTCAATGCTTCTTTCATCGCACTCAGTAAATCCGTGCTATCCTGCCCGCCAGGCACATTGGCCATGGTTATATAAAGCTCTCGAATCACAGGCACCAAATATTTGTTCTTGTTCGGCGGAGTAATGTATGGGTCCGTGAATAAGCCGTTTTGCTCATCCCATTTCAGGTTATAAAACGTCTCACGCGCGAGGGATGCGTAATTGCCTGTGAGAATCCCGCGTAATGCAAACATTTCTCCCAGATTTTTTAGTCTTTCATCTGCTGTTCGGGCAGTGAATATATCCCCGGCATATTGTCTGCTTAGATTACCCATATAATAAAAATCATGGATAAAAACCAAAAGCAAAGCCAAAGACAAACCAGCGAAAACGAAAGTGGCAATCTTCGGCCAATTTTTTGGGGTATTGGCTTGCGCCCAGCGCGCGTTGAAGACGGTCGCATAGATCAGGGTGCGCACCTTGAGCAGGTTCTCTTCTGCGCGAACCAGCCCCGAAAGTTTAAGCTCGTTTTGCAGCGCCGATTGCCCTTCTTCTCGTACCGTGCCTCGTAATATTCGTTGATACAAGCCGAGCAAGGCCGAACGACGTGGGTTATCCAGCAGGCGATCCTGCACGAATTTCAGGTTGGTCTCTTTGCGCGCCTGTTCTGAAAGGAATAGCTCATGTACCAATTGGTCGATCTCTGCATCCGACCAGGTTTCCTGCTTGCGTTCGACGATTTCGCTGCACAGCTTTTGGGTCAGGTAAGGGTGGCCGTTTGTCCAATGAAAAATACGCCCCAAGATTTGCTCACCCTGCCCGGGGTAAACCGTATCAAGTCCTTCCTGTAATACGTGGGCGTGTTCAAAGTCGAATTCCTGTAGCGCAATCGCACGGCCAATGTTGAAGGGGGTGCGGGCCTTGTCGGCAATCAGGTCAGAGGGAGAAGCAACGCCCAACAGCACGAACGAAATGCGTTCGAAGGCGGGTTTGTCGGTGCGGGCGTTGTAGATGGCGCGCAGACCGGCAAAGAAATCGTCGCGGAAATCCAGGTTTAGCGTGCTGTCGATCTCATCGATGAAAACCACTACCCGGCCCGGAATGCGCTCCAGGATGATTTCTTCGATGAACGTTATCAGGATTTGGACCTGCGCCAAGCCTTCCTGCTGTTTGCACCATTCCTGCGCATCGATGCCGAGATTAAGCCTGCGGTTAAGTTGCGAGATGATGCTGGTATACCACTGCTGCGCCGTGACCTGGGTGCCGATGCTGGTCAGGTCGATGCTGGCCGTTTTGATACCTTCTGCTTCCAAACGGCGCGAGGCGCGCGTCATCAGGCTGGATTTTCCCATCTGGCGCGGGGTGAGCACGTAGCATAGTTGCCCGGCCATGACAGCACCGAAAAGCTCGTCGTCCGCGGGGCGTTTGACGTAGGAGGGGGTGGTGGCCTTGAGTGTGCCGCCCGCCACAAAGAAGGTTTCGTCGATCCGGTTGGAAGTCATAGCCTGGTCTCAAAATAAATGCGATACAGCTCACAGCGGCACTTGCAAACATTGCCCGAAGCCTGCACCAGCCCGGCCCGCAACAGGCGATAGAGCATGTCTTCGGGGCATTGGCGGCTCTTGACGACGCGCCGGAGCGCCTCTTTGAGCTTTTCATCGTCGCGTATCAGCCAGTGAAAGCGGCGCAAGTGGTCGCCAAAGGGGCCGTGATCGTCTGCGGCAGTTTTTTCGAGTTGGCTCCACGAGATTTTTTCGGTCACCAGCGTGTAAAGCGCCTTGCGCGTCAGGTAGGGATGGCCGCCAAACAGCTCCATAAAGCGCGGGAAATTTGTCTCGGCGACGGGCGAACCATGCCGGGCATTCAGGAATTCCACCTGCCCGGCGTTGAAATCTTCCAGGTACAGGGTCAGCCCCACGTTGAACGGCGACTGGGTCATGTCGGGGATGAGCAGGTAGGGTTCGGTCGAGATGACCATGGCAATGTTGAGCCTGTCCCAGCGCTCGTCCGCCGCGCGGTTGTTGTGCCACGAGCGCAGCAGCGCAAAAAACTCGCCGTAAAACGAGGTCTGGAGCAGGCGGTCGATTTCGTCCATGGCCAGCAGGATGGTTGCGTCGGATTTTTCCAGCGCGTAATCTTCCAGGAAATTCGACAGGTTTTCCTGCGGGCTGAGGCCCTTGCGCCAATGCCTGTCGATTTCGTCCGCGCTGATGTTGAGTTTGAGAACGATATATTCCGCCAGGTAGCGCGTAAAATGTTCGATGCTCGCCAAGTGATCCTGATCCACGCGCTGCATATCCAGGTGAACGATGCTTGTCCCGGCGTGTTTGGCGTGCTGAATGCCGCGCACCAGCAGGGAGCTTTTGCCCGTCTGGCGCGCCGCCCGGATGGTGACGGTGGCGCCTGCGCGCAGCACCTGGCTTTTGAAGCGCGCGTCGGCCTCGCGCTCTACGTAAAGCTGGTCGCGCAGTTTGACGGCTCCGCCCGGCGCTTCCAACTCGTCGAGCAAACGCGGGTCGAACTCCGGCAAGGGCGCGGCTTCCTTCCCGTTCCTGACAACCCGCCCGTCTTCCGAAAACATCGCCGTCGGCCCCAACTCCACCGGCGCTTTGACCGGCAGGTTGCCTTGAATGGCCTGGGTCAATTCCTGCAAAACGCGCGGCGTGTCGGCGTCGTTTTCCCAAAGGATGTATTGCAGCGGGTTCAGGAAGGCATCGACGGAATAAGGCAGCAAATCCTGATAAGCAATGCGGATCGGAAAAATTTGCGGATGGCCGTAGTGCTTGCGCAGATCATAGGCGCGCCTGATTTCGGATTGCACCATTTCGCTATTGGCCGATGCGTTCGAGAGCAGCACCACCAGAAAATCACTCTGTTGGATTTCGTCGCTGATGCGCTCCAGCCAGTTTTCCCCGCTGCGCATGGTTGTATCCACAAAAACCGTGTGGCCTTGTTGCGATAATTGCTCTGCCAGCCTATCCACAATGCGTTGGTCGGGGTCGGCGGAACGTTTGTAGCATAAAAACAAACGCGCGCTTTTTGAAGCAATGCTTACTTTATTTGCAACTTGATCCCAGGCCGAGAGCACATCATAGGGAATGCAGAAAGCCACTTTGGTCTTCTGATCGGTATCGCTCGAAGAGACCATCCCAATCACGCCGCCCAGAGTTTCATCCCAGACCGGCGCGCCGCTGAAACCGGGCTGCACCGGGTAGCCGGTCTCTTTGACATCTTCGAATTGGATGACGTTGCCCCCCGTCCGGCTTTTAAGCTGCCCGGAGGCCCAGACGCCATCATCATAGTTCTGCGGAAACCCAAATGTCCTGAATTTATGTTCCCAAACGTCGTCCGCTTTGAGCAGGCGCGCTGCGCTTGCGCCCGGGGGCGGGTCGCCGGTCAGTTCCAACCCGGCAATATCCCTGGCTTCGTCCCAGAAACAAACTTTCGCAAAACAGGTTTTTCCCTGCGGCAACAACGGAAAATCCAGCCGGACGGTCTCGGATGGCAATTCGGATTGTCCAACGCTTATTCCGGCGGCGCGAATGACGTGCGCGCAGGTTAACAGGTGGCGGTCGCCTGCGAGAAAAGCAGCGCCGAGGATGGCTCCGTTTTTGTTGTAAATCCTTGCGATTGAAAGTTCAAGAGGATGCGCCATGCCCACTTCCCGAAGTTGGAGAATAACTCGAAATGCTAAAGCTACGTTTCAAATATTATAGCCTTTTCTGATGAGAATATTGGCAAAATCTGACAGGTCTCCCGGACTAACGTCCCCGTCCGGCGCGCCTGTGGGGACGATTGTCCGTGACGGGCGGGGGAGGGGAGAATAGAGAAAAGGTATAATAGAACAGATCAGGAGAAACGGCGATGAACACTATCCATGTAGATGTATCGTATGAGCAGTTGAAGCAAGCCCTGCGCCAGTTACCCCCACAAGAAAAGCTCGATCTTTGGCGGCAATTGGATGCGGATATCGACCGTCCGGCCATTGCGCGACGCTTTGATGCGGCCTTGAAAACCATTCGCCAGACCTATTCGCAGGTCAGCGAAGAAGAAGTGATGGCCGACGCGCTCAAAGCCACCCACGAAACACGCGCCAAGTCCCGCCATGCGAAAAATCGTTCTTGATACGAATGTCCTGGTTAGTGGGGTCATTGCGTCAGGGCATTCTGCTGCCATTTTGAATGCCGTTCGCCAGGGGGCATTCCAGATCATCACGTCGGCGCACCTGCTTGACGAATTCAGTGACGTGATTTCGCGCCGCCGCATTGCGCGCAAATATCCAAAAGCGACGCAAGAGGCGGAGGCCCTGCTCGATTTTTTACGGGCGTTTGCTATTATTGTCCCCGGCATTCCAGGGTCACAACAGGTTAGCGCAGACCGTGATGACGACTATGTGCTGGCTTGCGCATTGGATGAACAGGTCGAGTATATTGTTTCGGGAGACCCGCATCTCCTTGACTTAAAATCGCACGAGGGGATTCCAATCCTGACACCCAAAGAGTTCGCCGAAAAGATGCTCAACTGACCCAAAGCCAAAACCTGACAGGCGATGCACTGAGCCTGTCGACATCGCGCCCGCTGTGTCCCCGCAGGGGGCAGGGTAAGTGCCGCCCAAACTACTTCCCCGTCCGGCGCGCCTGTGGGGACATTTGTCCGTGACCGGCGGAATTCGCCGGAGACGCTTACCCTACGGGCACGATGTCGATAAACTCAGCGCACCGCCTGTCAGGTTTGTTGTGTTCAAGATAGCAAAGGCCCCGGCAATGCCGGGGCCTGCAAACCTTCCTTATGGTTTTGTCCATGCTGCTGCGGGCACTTCGAGCTACCCCGCCATGGGCGAGACCTGGTATTCGATCTTTCCCGGCACGCTGACGCGCCTGGAGGCATCGAGAATTTCCAGGGAAACAAGGTTGCCGTCGGCGTCATAGTCCAGAACCACGCCGGGTTTGTCTTCGTCGCTTTCAGCAACGGGCAATTCGGTAAAGATAACAGTCAGGGTATCGGTTTCGCGGTCATAAATGACTTTCATGGCTTATCTCCAGTACTTTTCGAGCTTGCTGGTCTTATAAACTGTCACCACGTTTGGCGAGTTCCGGTCAATATCCACAAATATGCGCAGGATATAGGTTTTGGGGGGAACTTCCAAATCGATCTTTGCTTGATAGACCATCCGCCCTGCCCGCACCAATTCCATTTGTTCCGGTTTTGCCAGCGCGACGGATACCATCTCTTCGCTGATGCCGCGCCGTTTCATCTCCAGCAAAGCATGATCGGTAAAAACGAAATCGGTAACAGGCTTTGGTTCAGGCATAGGTAATCAAAGTATAGCACAATCTAAAACGTCGACAGCAAATACTCTCCTGACACCAATAGTCGCCCGGAGGCCATGCCCATTGGCCTGGCCTCTGCTGATGAAACTACCCACCCGCGTTACCGACCTGCTTGATCCATTCCTGGACCAACGCCTGCCCGGCGGGCGTCTTCCAGTCTTTTTCCAGGTCGGCGTGACATTGGGGGCCAAGTCCGCGGCGCTCGTGGTGGCAAAAACGGCATTCCAACGGCTCATGGCCGGTCCCAAACAATTCACAACGGTTGTCCTTGAGGAAATTACAGCCATTCTTCGCAAATTCATTGGCAGCGAACGCGCTTTCGCAGCCTTTGAATGCCGGGGAAAGCACGCCGAAGGTCAATTCGGGGGCAACTTCCAGCATCATGCGCGGGCCGTAGCCGGCATCCAGCGCGCGGGCGGCCTCGGCAACGCTCCACCAGCCGGGCCGGATGCAATACGTCAGACAGATTTCGCACGCGCACGGCTCGGAAGGGGGGTATTTTTCGTTAAGCGTTTTCTTCTGTTTCGATTTTGTTCTTGACATGTTCGAGCGCCTGAGATGGTCTTCATCCACAGATTACGCAGATGTGCGCAGATTTTTTTTGATTTATACCCTGGCGGGTACCTTACCCTGGCGGGTACCTTACCCTGGCGGGTACTCGTCTGCGAAAATCAGCGACATCGTGCCCGCGAAGTATCCGAAGGGTGTAGGGTAAATCTGTGGATTGATTTTCTTCTTTCCCGTTAAAAACGGAAGAACTTTATTTTGCTAATTGGAATTCATCCAAAACGTGCTACGCCAATAACCGCGCAAAGGCCATCGGCATACGTCACAAGGGTTCTGTTTGACGTCAGGATTTTTCCTTCCGTCTGATAAAAGCGCCCGTCACAATCGTGGAAGTAAAAATCAGGGCAAACGGGAGCCAGGTCCCGATCAGGCTGGTGAACATCTCGAAGCTGTGGTTGATCAGCATGGCAACCAGGAAGAAATCCATGCCAATCACGAAAGCCACGAAGATCAGCGCGGTCTGCAAGGGCGCAGTGTAATCGAATTTACGGAAGTAAACCAGCGAGACGCCGGCAAAGAAAATCGGGGCGGCAACGGCGTGGATGATGAGCGCATTACTCAAGGAAGTCACAGCCATGCCGATGCCCATGGTTGCGGCGCACAACACCCAGCCGACAAATGCGTGAGCCAGAATGAGAATGGTTTTTGGGGTCGTTTTCATGGTTTCCTGCATTGGGCAATATGGATTATGACAATGAGCGAAAATCGTATCATCTAAATATTGGGGGGAAATTGTTGTTGACAGGTGGGTTTCGACACCTGCCCTCCCGAAGGGACGCCGGGACAGGTGTGGCGGGCGGCGGAACAGCATCGCTGCCTGCTCAACCACCGATCATTGAGGTGTTAGCTTTCATACCCATTCGTGTGGTAGAGAACATCAGCAAGCAACAACTTAATCCTTCAACTTTTTGGCTGGGTCCAGCCCCACAAGCGCCAACAACCCGTCGGCCAATGTGCCTTGCCAGCAAATGTAATCGTGGCCGCCGCCGTACTCGGCATAATGCAGCGGATAGCCCCTGGCTTGCAGGATATTGCGCATATGGCGATTGGAAAGACGTATGCTGGGGAAAACAGGATGATTCTCGCTTTCGAATATTCCGACATCCAGGTAAAAGCGAAGCGGCAGCTTATCGGTGAGGACAAACTGGCGCGCCAACCATTCAGCCTCATCATCGGCTTCCGGTTTCCACCAAAATGCGCCGGATTGCGAAAGGATATTGCCGAACAACCCAGGATGTTTCAACCCGGCAAAAACGGCGGCAACGCCTCCAGAACTTGATCCGCCAATGGTGGTGCGAGCGGGATCCGAGGTAACATGATAGCGTTGATGCACCCACGGGATCAGTTCCTGCGCCAAAAATTCGGCAAATGGCGCGTGACAGGATAACTCGCGGCCACGAGACTTGCCATCCACATTATCGATCAAAACAGCCACCGTAGGCGAGATGAGCTTGTCAGCCAGCAAATTATCCAGGATGGTGGGCGTAGGAACAATGCTTGTGTAAGCCCAACCGTCGAAAAGAACCAACAGGTCGTAGGCGGCGTCATTTGCTGTGTAGCCCGCAGGGGTATAGACCCAGACGCGGCGTTCATTGCCAAGAATGTCACTATGAAAACGGTGCAATTCCACCCGGCCCGCAGGCGCACCGGGACGAGGTGCAACCCAGGGTTGCGGCGATGCTTGGGGCAGCTCAAGGATGGAAGCATGCGTTTCGTTGCTGTAGGGGTCTCCATCATCTATCGGAATGATGAAAGGGTGTGGATTCAAAGGATCAGATTGCCAGTGTCTAATCCGTTCCTGAAAATTTTTCGCTTCTATTGCTTCTGCTAAAGGCGCCAGCGAATCGTTGGGGGCCATCCAATAAATAGTGCGCGCGTCGTTTCTTAGCTTGTGGGTTTTGCGCCAAAGATCAGTGCGTGGCAAACGGGACAGTTGCATGTCAACCAGATCGAAATGACCTCCTGTGACAATCACCGCAAGCACATTTTTTATTTCTTCCTGCGTTTGCCAGAGAAAAGTGACCAGCACATGGCCGGGGTCATCGTCGATGCTTTCGACCAAAGGCGTCCCCCGGGTGGCGATCTCCTGCCAAAAGGCTTCAAGCGCATTTGCGTTTCCTGCTGCCAGTTCTTTTTGCAGCAACATCAATCGCGGGCTGGTAATGGACTCATCGAAAGCCATAGCGTTCTTTCTCCTTATTTGTAACTGCTCACCCGTCAAAAAATAGAACGGATTTGACGGATTAAGCTGATTTTCGCGGGTAAAACTTAAAAGAATCCGTGTGAATCCGCCTGATCGGCGTCATCCGCGTTCTATTCCCTGGCACCGACCGCCAGGGCAGGTGTGAGCCATAACGGGTTAGAGCCTGAGCAGTCACCCTTATTTAGGAAAAGCCAACTCCATGCGATGGCGCACGAAGCGACCTTCCTGGAAGTTCTTTATGATCTTGAAGCCTGCTTTGCGATAGAGCGCGATGGCTTCGGGGTTGTCGGTCTCGACGCTGAGCGCCACGCTGTGATACCCGGCGATGCGGCTGGCGTCCACAAAGGCGGCCAGCAAGGCCTTGCCCAATCCCTGTCCGCGGGCGGAGGGGGCCACGCCGATGTAGGTCAGTTCGATTTGTCCGGGCTGGATGACGTTGGCGTCAGACGCGGAGAGTACCGATTGGGCAAGCTGGGTCAGGACGGCGGGCCGGGTGCAGGCCAGCCGCAGCATTTGCCCGGCAAACCAGGCCAGCGGCGCGCGCAGGCGGGCGTTGATCTCGTCGGGGTGCGAGCAGCCGACGGCCCAGCCGAGGGCTTCGCCGTTGGTTGAGATGGCGCAAAAGCCGACGACGGACGGGTCCTGTTGGCAGACTTCGTAGTAACGCTGCACGACCGGCAGGCCCAGGTCTGAGAGCAGGGTGCGCATGACGGGCTGGTGCAGGGCGGCGAGGCGCGCCAGGCCGGCTGGGTCGAGTTGGGCAATGGGGGTGATGGTGAAGTTCATGGGATGTTTCCCGCAAGTTAAGGTGACTGTCACTTGTAGTCCAAAGTGACAGTCACCTTCTTTATTATGCCTTGACCACTTTTGGCAGGTTGACGTCAAACGGCGGAAGGACGACGCCGTTTTCGGTGACGATGCCTGAGAGCAGGCGGTTGGGAGTCACGTCGAAGGCCGGGTTGCGCGCTTTGGCGTTTTTGGGGGCAATCGGCTCGTTGTGGAAGCGGATGCCGAGCACCTCGTCGGCGTTGCGCTCTTCGATGGGGATCAGGTCGCCGTGCGCCAGCGATAGGTCAATCGTGGAGGTGGGCGCGACGGCGTAAGCGGGCACGTCGTTATCGTGCGCGGCCAGCGCAAGCATATAGGTGCCGATCTTGTTGGCGACGTCGCCGTTGGCGGCCACCCGGTCTGCGCCGAAGAAAACTTTTTGGGCGATGCCGTTTTTCAGGAAGAAGCCCGACATGTTATCGGTGATGATTTCGTAAGGGATGCCGTATTGTTCGAGTTCCCAGGCGGTGAGACGCGCGCCCTGCAAACGCGGACGGGTTTCGTCCACCAGGACGTGGATGTGTTTGCCCTGTTGGTGCGCGGTGTGGATGACGCCCAGCGCGGTGCCCCAATCGACGGTGGCGAGCGCGCCGGTGTTGCAGTGGTGGATGATGGTGTCGCCGTCGTTGATGAGCGCTGCGCCGTATTCGGCCATGCGCTTGTTGATTTCCACGTCTTCATCGGCCAGTTTTTGGGCTTCGCCCAAAAGCGCGGCGCGGATGTCGTCGGCGGAGCCGCCCGTCGCTGCGGCGACGCCCATTAAACGGTCCACGGCCCAGGCCAGGTTGACGGCCGTCGGGCGGGCGGATTTCAAAAGGGCGGCGGCGGCCCGTAAATCGGCAAGCAAGGCTGCGGGTGAGGATGCGGCGGATTCGTATCCGGCCAGGGCCAGGCCGAAGGCCGCCGCTGCGCCAATGGCGGGCGCGCCGCGCACGACCATGTCTGTGATCGCGTTCGCAACGGCTTTGTGATCGCTGAATGAAAGTATTTCGAAGCGACCGGGCAGGATGCGCTGGTCGATCATTTTGAGTTGGTTGTTTTCCAGAAAAACGGTTCGCATGGTTTCACCTTTTATAGGGTGGTTTCGGTACGGCGGCGGGACAGCACCGCCGCCTACTCAACCACCGATTACCGAGAAATATCACCTTTTGAATTTTTGTTCGCGCAGGGCGATGACGTGGGCCTGCGCTTCGGCGGGCAGGCGCTTGACCGTTCCGAGCATTTGCGCGCGCCAGAAAATTTCGGCCACGTGCTCCACGCGTTCGAGGTGGATCAAGGCTTCGTCGAGGTCTTTGCCAAGCGTCAGGCTGCCGTGCTGGCGCAGCAGGATGGCGTTGTATTCTTTGATGAAGGGGCGGATGGCTTCGGCGTCTGCGTGCGAGGCCGGGGTGGCGTAGGCGGTGGTGGGGACGTGGTCGGCAAGCGTCAGGAGCACTTCGGGCAGCACGTCCATGGGAAAGTCGATGCCCGCGACGGTGAGCGTGGTGGCAAAGATCGGGTGGGCATGGATGACGGCGCGCGCGTCGCTGCGCTGTTGGTAGACTTCGAGGTGCATGGACGTTTCGGACGACGGGCGGCGGTTTTCGTTTGCGGCCAGCACGTTGCCGTGCATGTCGAGCGTCAGCAAGTCGCTTTCGCGCAGGCGGCCTTTTGAAACGCCGGAAGGCGTGAGCAAAATGCGCCCGTCCGCCATGCGCGCGGAGATGTTGCCGTCGCTGGACGAGATCAGGCGGCGTTCATAGCAAATGCGCCCGCATTCAACGATGGCAGAACGCAATTCTGATTCGGTGGAGGTGGGCAGGAAATTTAGCATGGTGAATGTATTTCTTCTCTCGTGTGGAAATCTTTATCCACAGATTGCGCAGATTTTCGCAGATTTTTTAAATTTTAAAATCTGCGCTTTTCTGCGAAATCTGTGGAGAGATTTTTGCTCATTCCCGTTTTATGGCATTTATCCCTGCTCCGGGATTTGGGCGACGATGGCTTTGCCGATTTCAATCGAGGCGGTGGCCGCCGGGGAGGGGGCGTTGCAGACGTGCATGGAGCGCTCGCCATGGACGATCAGGAAATCGTCCACCAATGCGCCGTTTTTTAGCAGCGCCACCGCGCGCACTCCGCTGCTGGATGGCAGCAAATCCGTTTCCTGAATTTCCGGTATCAGCTTGTTCAGGCTGGCGGTAAAAATCTTTTTGGAAAATGAGCGCGCCACTTCTGCGATTTCGCTCTTGCCATGCTTAAGGGCTAATTCCCAAAACCCCGGATAGGTAATTGTATCCAACACATCCGGTAAACTGAAATCTGTTTTGCGATAGCCTTCGCGCTTTAAACTTAACACGGCATTCGGCCCGGCATGGACAGAGTCGTCTATCATGCGGGTAAAGTGAACGCCTAAAAATGAAAATGGGGAAGCCGGGTTCGGCACGGGGTAGATTGGCCCGTTTGCCAGGAAGCGCTTTTCGGGCTTCAACTCGTAATACTCGCCCCTGAAAGGAAAAATTCTGGCGTTTAGTTTGATGTTAAACAACCTGGCAACGCGGTCACTTTGAAGTCCGGCGCAGGTAATCACGTAGCGGGCTTCGAAAGCGCCCAGCGTCGTTTCCAGCGCAAAATGCCCCGAATAGGGCTTTACAGAGCGAACATCATCGCCCAGTGGCAAATGGCCGCCGGCGCTTTGGATGATTGCGGCCATTTTTTTACAGACTTGTTTGTAATTGACAACCCCTGTGGAAGGGATGTGCAAACCTGCCAACCCGTTCACATGCGGCTCGAACTCTTTGACCTGGTCTTGGTTGAGGCGCTTTAAGGCCATGCCATGTTCAAGCCCTCGCTCAAAAAGATTGTTTAGGTGGGGGAGTTCTTTGTTTTCGGTCGCGACGATTATTTTTCCACAGACTTTATGGTTGATGTCGTTTTGCCGGCAAAATTCCACCATGGAGTGGGCGCCTTGAAGGCAATATTTGGCTTTCAAGCTGCCCGGTTTGTAGTAGATGCCGGAATGGATCACGCCGCTGTTGCTGCCGCTCTGGTGACGTCCAACTTCGGCTTCTTTTTCAAGCAGCACAAATTTTGCGTTGGGGAAACGCGCCGTCAAAGCCATGCCGGTGGCCAGGCCCACGATGCCCCCGCCGATGATTGCAAAGTCGTACATGTTGTTGCCTTTCATTGCGTGATGGATGGGGGTGATTATAAGGTATCTTTTTCCCATCGGGCCGGTTCCTTATGATCCAGCGCGGAGGGAATAAGATGCTGACGGTGATGAATGAAGGTTGGGAAGTCATGGATGTATAAGAGGTAACGAGGTGCAGCATGGTATTACGTTCCATTGAAGCGACTGTAGAAAAAGACGGCACAGTGCGTTTACCCAGGAAAGTGAAACTTCCTGCGCGGCGGCGCGCCATCCTGACCATTCTCGATGAACCCATGCCTGTGGCCGAAATGGCGTTATTGAGCGAGGCCGCCCTGGCGCAAGATTGGAACCGGCCTGAGGAGCATGAAGCATGGGTACACTTGCAGTCGGGTAATGAGAAACAGTGATCAATGGTAACTTCTCAATATTTGTGACTGCTCAGGCTCTTGCCCGTTATGGCTCACACCTGCCCTGGCGGTCGGTGCCAGGGAATAGAACGCGGATGACGCTGATCAGACGGATTTACACAGATTCTTTTTGGATTTACCCGCGAAAATCAGCTTAATCCGTCAAATCCGTTCTATTTTTTGATGGGTGAGCAGTTACCAATATTTGGTGGTTGAGCGGTGGCCTGAGCCTGTCGAAGGGTAGGCAGCGGTGCTGTCCCGCTGCCGTATCGAAACCACTTGTAATAACAATTTCCCCCCAATTTTGAGAAGATACGATCAATGAGTAGTATGCAGTAAGGCGCGTCCGCGAGGGCGCGCTTTTTTATTTCCATACACCCATGCCCCCGCAGGTGCATGGTCTCGCCGTTGGGGCGCGGCGGCGGTCTTGCCGATCGTCCGGCCTGCCCGAATCCGCCGTGCCCTTACGGGTGGGATTGCCCCTACCCGCCCCCCTCCGCCGCCTTGCGCGCCTCGACCAAAACCCCCTCCACATCACACTTCGCCAATTCATCGAACAACCGCAACACGCCCTTGACCACCCCCGCATGGGACGCAATCTTGCGCGCCGCGCGGAACGTTGCAACCGCCTCATCCACCGTAGGGGCGGGTCTCTCACCGCCTGGATGGATCACGTCTTGCCGCGCGCCCTCCCCGACAAATAATCCGTCTTGCCACGCAGACCCGCCCCTACCCCCGCCTGCATGGGCCACGTCTTGCCGCGCGCCCTCCCCTGACAAATCATCCGTCTCGCCCACCGTAGGGGCGGGTCTCTCACTGCCTGCATGGGCCACGTCTTGCCGCGCGCCCTCCCCCGACAAATGCTCCGTCTCGCCCACCGTAGGGGCGGGTCTCTCACTGC
Source organism: Anaerolineales bacterium (assembly GCA_049792555.1). Lineage (GTDB taxonomy): Bacteria > Chloroflexota > Anaerolineae > Anaerolineales > Villigracilaceae > UBA5195. The sequence goes on along the minus strand of JBARBA010000636.1, from coordinate 4,688 downwards.
CTGCATGGGCCACGTCTTGCCGCGCACCCTCCCCCGACAAATGATCCGTCTTGCCGCGTAGACCCGCCCCTACCGCCAATATCAACCCACACACCGCCAACCCCTTCGCATCCAGCGCATCGTAAAGATCGGGCGTCTTCGCAAGGATTTCATCGGCCTGCGCGATGGACTGCGCAAAAGCCGCCTGCGCGCCCGCCCTTTCCCCTTGCCGCAGGGCGATGATGCCGCGCAAGGCAGTGGCATTGTGATTGCTATCTGGCACATCATATTGCAACGCAGCTTCTATGGCAGCGCGGGCATGGATCAAATCATTTTGGAAAAGATAAGTCTGGGACTCACCTACAATGTTGTATTGTAGTACGCTTACATATTCAAGTTCTTTGGCAAGATTTTGGGCCTGCTTGTGATGTTTAATAGCATCATCGTATTTTCCTAAATCAAGCAATGCCTCACCAATATTCCCAAAATGCCTGCATTCTCCTGCTTGGTCACCTATTTCTTTTGCTATTACAAGAGCCTTTTCTAAGTATTCAAGTGATCCTTGAGAATCACCTGAATTGAATTTGACTATAGCGATATTGCCAAGATCAACCCCTTCACTTCTGCGGTCGCCAATCTCGCGGGCAATGACCAATGCCTGTTCATGGAATTCGATGGCTTTGCGCGCATCACCCAAATTGGCGTAACAAGCCCCCAGGTTGCCGAGATCAGCCCCTTCGCCCCTGCGGTCGCCAATCTCGCGGGCAATCACCAAGTCCTGTTCATAGAATTCGATGGCTTTACGCGTCTCGCCCAAAGCGGCGTAGGCGTTCCCCAGGTTGCCGAGGAAAGCGCCTTCCCAGTTTTGGTCTTTGGCTTCACGTGCGGTCTCCAAGCCTTGCTGATGAAAGTCAATTGACTGTTTGACTTTGCCTGTCCTGTAATGCGCCAATCCCAATCCATTCAAATTGTCCATACGTAAATTTTGATCTACAATCTTGTCTTTCACACACAGATGCAACTCAATCAACAGGCGGTAATGTCCCCATAGATGCAGGTAATCAAAATCAATCTCGTCCAACACACTCGCCGCCGTATCGTAATCCCCCGCCGCACAGCGCAAATCAAACTCCGCCAGTTGCGCGGCCAGGTCATCGAGCTTCTTCCACTCCTCGCGCGGCTTGCGCGCCTGCGCGAAGTAATCGGCGGCGCGCTGGAGCAATTCGTATTGCGTAATGCGTAATTCGTATTGCGTATTGCGTAATGCGTAAGGGGCTACGGCGGGCGCGGCAGCAGCGCGCACAGATCCCAAAAAAGGTTTAAGGTTTTCCTTCGTGTTTTTCGTGTCCTTCGTGGATAAAGCTTCTTGATCCTCCACAGGAATGATACCGAAAGCATACTCCCGATCCACCGGATGCAAATAATACCGCCCGCTTTCGCGGCGCGCGAACTGCATGGTCACCAGGCGATTGAGCGTCCCGGCGCTGTTGATGCCGGGCGCGCGCGGCTGCAACAGATAATCCACCGCCGCCGGGCTGACCGGGCGGTTATAGACCGCCAACGCCTGCATCACCTGCTGCGCCTCCCCGTCCAGGCGGCTGAAGGCCTCGCCCACCAGCGATTGGATCACATTCTCAGGCAGCGCTTTCCCCGCCGCCGCCAAAATTTCCTCCAGCGTGGTATAGCGGTCGGAAGCCAGGATGGCAAACAGCGCCTCCAGCGCGCGCGGGTAGCCGCGCGTGTGTTCGCGCGCCCGCGCCAGCAGCGCATCCGGCGCAGTTTTCAGGCCCAGCTTGCCGTCGGCGTCCATCTCGCGCAGGATATTCTCGGCGTAGGGCGATTCCAGGCCCGCATCCATGTACAGCACGCGCTGGCGGCCCGGCTCGCACAGGTTCAACCCGCGCGGGGCAATGCGCGTGGTCAGGATGATCTTGACGCCGGTATGCGCGCCGCACAGGAAGGCGCGCAGGCTCTCGTCCAGTTCGGCGTCGCCCAGGGCGAAGGTCGCCACGTCGATCAGCGGCTCCAGGTTATCGAGCAGCAGCAGCACCTTCTCGTCGGGGAAACGCTCCAGCAGCGCGCGCATCTTGGACGCCGGGCTGGTCTGCGGGTCGCGGTACAGCGCCTCCAACGCGGCGGCGCTCTCGGCAGGCAGCAATCCGCTCAAGCCTGAAAACAAGTTGGCAAAGTTGACGCGATGGCTGCCCGTCTCGCTCAAATAGACGATGCCCTCCACCTTCAAGTCGCCCAGGCCGTCGGGCAGCGCGCCGCTTTCGAGCGCCTTCAACAGGCGGCAAACCATGGCCGTCTTGCCCAGGCCGCCGCGTCCCACGATGGTCAACAGGCGCTGCGAGTCATCGCGCAGGAAGCGCGCCACTTCTTTGGTTTCGGACGTGCGGTCCTGGAAATAATTCGGGGCGACGCCCGGCGGCGGGTTGATGAAGCGGGTGGCGGACTTTCCCCCGACGGGTTTCTCAGGCTGACGTTCCCGTGCGAGTCCGCTCTGGATGTTGGCCTCGGTCTGCTTCCGAGCCGCTTCGGGGTCCCTGACAATTTCCTCCTGGCGTTTGATCTTCGCCCTTAAATCGTCCATCTCGGCCCTGATACGTCCCTCCTCGCCCGGCTTGGCGCGGCGCAGGTCGCGGTTCGCATCGGACAGGCGCTGCTTCAAGTCGTCCAACGCGCCTTCGGGCGAACCCAGGCGTTGCGCGTATTGGCGCAGTTGCGCCATGCCCGCCTCGAAGTTGCTGCTAAAGTCGATCCACTGGCGGCCTTCCAGCCGGAAGGGCACTTCGACGCCGCTATGCAGGCGCAGCAGTACCACCGGCTTCTTATAGCTCAGGGCGCGCGTCCATTCGGGCTTGCAGCCGGTGCCCTCGGCCACCGAGTCGCGCGTCAGCACAAACAACAGGCACTTACAGGTCTTAATGCCTTGCAGCAGTTGCTCGTCCCACTCCGGGCCGGGGCGGATATCGCGCTTGTCGATCCAGGCGTCGATGAACGGCTGCCCGCCTTCGAGTTGGTCGGCCAGTTTCAGGGCAAATTCGAGCGCGTCTGCGGTGGAATAACTGATGAAACAGTGATCGGTCATGGGGTCTCCCCGGGTGAAAAGGACAGGATCAGGATGTGGCTGTATTATATCTGCTTGTCAGACGTCAGACGACTTCCGAAGTCTCCCCTTACGGGGGACTTCGGAAGTCTTTACCGGCTACCCCTGCGGACACGCCGTCAACCGGCGCAAATACCCAACGCGACGCCTGAAAAACAGCAAAAACCTGGTTATAATAGGCTTTATTCGAGCCGGGAACAAAAATAACCGGCCAAACAGCATTTGTCGCCTGGAAAACAAGCTTAAACATGACAGGTTTCCAAAGTCTTCGAGACTTCGGAAGCCTGTTGAGCAGCCAAACACGAAAAAACCGCATTTGAATTTCAGAATGTAAGAATTTATCATTAAGTTGAAATAGAAAAAAGAAATAATAGAACCATGATTTTTTCTTCTTGATTGATATTTTATATAGTAGTATTATAAAATATGAATACACAGATGAAGAATAGGAGGTTTGTTATTCTCTTTGAAAAAGATGTAATGCTAATTTATCATGGCGATATGATAATTTGTGCTGATGTAATCTATCATTATGTCAAATATAGGTTACGTTATCATTTGTTTTCATTACAATTTTATCAATCTATATTCCATTATGGATTATATAGATTACAGAATCTCCAAGTTATGTTTCATTATTATCAATAATCTTTACAGCCTGGTATGTTTTCATTACATCATTGAAATTCTCTATTACAATATAGATCATTTGCATTTCATTATACTTAATTTATAGTGTTTTTTGTTATAAACTAGGTTACTTTAGAGAAAAGTATGCGCTTCTATATAAAATATACCTTTCCAGCCTAATGTTTTGCAGTGATATGCCATTAAATGCCAGAAAGACCTTTTCATATTTTGCGCTTTTGCAAAAAAGTGGACGCAAATGGCTATTCCTTTGATAAAGAGTTACTACTCAGCCTGTCATTGCGAGGAGCCGTTCCCCAGGCGACGAAGCAATCTCGCGTATTCATTCAAACAATTGTTTGTAGGTTAGGGCGGGATTGCTTCGGGCTGACGCCCTCGCAATGACAGATTTAGTGAGGTGGCTGAGTAACGATAAAGATTTCAAAAAATGACAGTCGCCTTCCCAAAAGAAGGCAATTGCGCAAAGGAGTATAAAGATGAAACATAAATCGCAAACCGAGGTGATTAGTCGCGCCAGCCTGGCCGTCGACAACAGCCTGAGCAGCGCCGAAATCCAGGCGGCAGTGGCGGCTTACGGCTACCCCGCCGAAAAGCTGATCGAGGCGCGCGCTCAGGTTGAAGCGACCCAGGCTGCTGTCAGCGCTCAGTCGTTTGCGAAGGGCAAGCGCATCGATACCACCCAAGACTTCCACCAGGCCCTGGCCGCCGCGCGTGAGGCCTACCGCAAGCTGGCAAAAACGGCGCGCGTCGTGTGCGACAAGCCGACCTTGAGCGCGCTGGGGCTGACCGGGCGCGAACCGCGCACCACCGGCGGGTTCCTGAAAGCAGCCTCCACCCTGTTCGAAAACGCCGCCGGCGTCCCCGTCCTGGCGCAATACGGCTACGACGCCGCGCAGTTGGCCGCCGGGCGCGCCGCCATCGTAGCGTTGCAGGCTGCCGGTCAGCGCAGCGA
>JBARBA010000635.1:0-1630 GCA_049792555.1 Anaerolineales bacterium | reverse complement strand
GACAAAAACTCTGGTAATCCGCCCGTAAGTCGGGATTAATCCCGACTTACGGGCTGGGACCACCCAATTGCTGAAAACCCAAAACTTTATCGAGGTCCGCAAGTCAAATATAAAATAGAAGTTATGCGGTAATGCCTAAAAAGCTTATATAAATTATAAGTGAAATACCCGTTTGAAAACAAGTAACTACAAAACAGAAAGCTCTCCTGTAATATTTGTAAACCCCAGGGTCAATCCCTTTTACAAGTTGCGGCTATAATACCCGCATGTCCATTCGCCTGTTACCCGCTGAAGTTGCCTCGCAGATCGCCGCCGGGGAAGTCGTTGAACGCCCCGCCTCGGTGGTCAAGGAACTCGTCGAAAACGCGCTCGACGCCGGGGCGACCTCCATCACCGTCGCCATCCAGGAAGCCGGCCGCCGCCTGATCGAAGTCGCCGACGACGGCTGCGGCATCCCCGCCGCAGAGCTGGCGCTGGCCGTCGAACGCCACGCCACCAGCAAGCTGACCTGCGCCGCCGACCTGTTCCAGATCGGCACGCTCGGCTTCCGCGGCGAGGCGCTGGCCTCCATCGGCTCGGTTTCGCGCATGAGCCTCACCAGCCGGGTCAAAAGCGCCGAAGCGGGCGCGCGCATCCGGGTGGAGGGCGGCCTCGCGGGGCCGGTCGAGCCGGTCGGCGCGCCGGTGGGTACCAGCATTCGCGTGGAAGACCTGTTCTACAACGTCCCGGCCCGTCTCAAATTTTTAAAGCAGGACATGACCGAGCGACGCGCCATCGATATGCTTTTGACCCGTTACGCACTTGCCTACCCGCGAGTGCGCTTCCGTTTAATAGACGGTTCCTCCCCCACGCTCCAAACCGCCGGCGACGGCGACCGCCGCGCCATCCTGGCGACGCTCTACGGGGTGGACGTGGCCCGCCAAATGCTCGAAATTTTATCGGAAGAGGATGGGTCCCGTTTAACCGGCTACACCTCGCCCGCCGCGCTGACGCGCTCGAACCGCAAGGACATCACCTTCTTTATCAATGGGCGCTGGGTGCAGGATGGCGCTTTGAGCGCCGCGCTGCTGCAATCGTATCATACCTTGCTGATGGTGGGGCGCTACCCCATGGCGGCCCTGTTCCTGGAACTCGACCCGCAGGAAGTGGACGTCAACGTGCATCCGGCCAAAGCCGAGGTGCGCTTCCGCAACCAGGATCGCGTCTTCAGCTTCGTCCAGCGCGCCGCGCGCCGCGCCCTGCTGGCCTACTCGCCCGTCCCCTCCATGCCGACTCGCAGCCTGTGGGGCGGAAATCAGTCATCAGTGTTCGGTGATCAGTCGTCAGTGTTCAGTGGTCAGTCGTCAGTGGGGTTGGATTGGACGATTGGGCATAGCGATGCGCCGGCGGTGGACGAGGGGGCGCTTGCCCCCGATAGAGGGCAGACCGTAGAAAGCGCCCCGCCAGCCGGTTCAGGGGCAAGCGCTTCCAACCTGCCAACTCTCAACCTTCTACTAAGGCTCGTCGGCCAGATCGGCTCCACCTACCTGGTGGCCGAAGGGCCGGATGGGCTGTACCTGATCGACCAGCACGCCGCCCATGAGCGCGTCTTGTTCGAAAAGTTGATGCTGCAACACGCCCAGAAAAATAT
>JBARBA010000634.1:0-13168 GCA_049792555.1 Anaerolineales bacterium | reverse complement strand
TGCTGTATTACCCATATCATAATATATCATCCCTAATGAACGCAAAGCCTCAGTAAGTCGCTTATTATCACCTAATTCTTTGAAAATATTGATCGACTCTTCCATAAAAGTCTGCGCAATATCAAATTGTCCCTGGAAACGGTAGATACTTGAGATATTACGCTTAAATAGAGCAAGGTGAAAGAAATCGCCTTGTTGAGACGATAATTCAATACCTTGGGTGAGATATTTTATTGTTGTGTTCCAATAACCGTTTTTCCACAAATGGAAATGTAAGAATCTTATGGTTGTGAAAGCCTCATCATAACGACGTGTTTCAATTGCCCAATCGAGCAGTGCAAGGAAATTTGCTCTTTCATCTTCAAAGGTTAATTTGGTTTGGAGATCTTTAAGTTGTGTAGTGTCCTCTTGGGAGTTTGTCTCAAGAATATCAACCATCCAATGGAGCGCTCTAATTCTATAGATATCGAGTTCTTGAATGTCAACTATATTTTTGACAAATTCTTTCGTGAGTGGGAGAAGGCTAAAACGGTTGTTCTCTCTATTTATTAATGAGTGACGCTCAAGATCAAACAACCCGTCATCACGGTCAAGCTCGTTTAGATCGGATATGGATCCCAAAGTGTCTTTGTCAGCACTCGTTGCGAACAAAGCCAAACTAAGAATTAGAGGATATGCAGTCGTATTCTGGATGAGCTTCCACACTTCCCCAAAGCAAAAATAGGAAATATCCCCTTTGGCTGCGCCTAAATGTCGTAATACCATCTCGATATTTTGACCAAAGCCAAGATTAGCGATGCTCCACATTATCGCGAGTGGAATTCCGCCAGTTCGGTCATACAGATGCTTGACATCCCCATCACTTAATACAATCCCGCGTTTGTTACATTCCTGTTCGATCAACTTTTTTGCATCTGAGAATGGCATTCCCGTTAGGCGTACTGCATAAGCCACATCAATTCTTTGACGTGTAGTAACAATGGCTTTTGTGGGAGCTGGCAATTCACGTAAAAATGTAATTACAGTCTCATCTTCAATTGTTTCAAGATTGTCGATAATAAGTAAAGTACGCTGCCGTATTAAAACATTCCTCACAATTTCAAGTTGTTCTTCGTGTCGTGCCTTTGTTATATCTTCTTTCTTCATAGTGACAGCAATTGCGGTAAAAACATCATCCAGGTTATGAAGCGATCTCGATCTAGGCTTGATGCCGTCGGCAGTTAATATCGATTGCTTCGCACTTGCCCAAATGATAGCTTCAAAACGCTCATCAACCGGTAGCTGACTGTAATCACGTAAATAACGATGAGCCACTTCCAATGCCAGGGCACTTTTTCCAATGCCGCCAATCCCATCAATTGTTACCAGATGTGATTGTGATTTGGGATAAGGCTGCAAAATAGCAGTTATTTGTTCAATCTCTTTTTCTCGGCCAACAAATTTTCCGTAATCAGGTTGTGGCAAATTGTGCATTACAACTTGTTTTGAATCCACATCCGAGTTTGGACTTGGTAGTAACTTTCTCTCTGCAATCGCATCCGTCAATTGCAGCAAAGCCTGCCTTACACCCTCATTCACCGTGGTCAACGCCTGCAACTGCGCCTTTTGCAACTCCACCTGCTGGCGCGCTGCTTCTGCGGTCATTTTCTGGAATTGCAGATTGTAAATCGGTTGAAGTTCAGGTAAGTTCCACAATTCTTCGGCCAGGCAACGCAACAAAAAAGTGATCGCCTTATCCACCCGCTCACGATTCTTTCGTCCCGGTAACACACTGGCAAAATTTTCGGCAACCGTTCCGCGTTCGTCATCCATATACTTACCGGGGTTCTTGAGCATTTCCAACAAGGCTTTTTGCATCTGCTCATTTTTGAACACACTCGCGTCCGCTTCGATAGCGGCTACCAAGTCTTCGTCCTCGTTGGCGTATTCTTCAACAAAACGTTTGAGTGCCCTCTGGAAACCTTGTTCAAACTTCTGGGTAAAACCGGCATCCGAACGCAGTTTCTTGACCTTTGTTCCCAACTCCTCGCCCAAGAATTTCTGGGCTTGGGCAGACACAAAGTCCACCACAGCATCCAGTGCAGCCGTTTTGAGCGCAGCAGGGATGAGATTGAATAGATTATTGGGTAACATGATTGCTCCTTAAACTGTCCACAGTACTTTCACCGCCAAACAATATTAACCGCATGTGTTATTCACGGCAGCGGGAAACTTCACAAACACAAAGAAATCCGCAGGATAGCAATAATCTTCCCCTTCGTTATCAATCACGCGAATGAAATTCGACTTCGCGGCGCTTTCATTGGGCAGGACTTCGTAGACCATGCGCGGCGTCAGCAGGTCTTGATGGAGTAAGGCGCAGCCAAATCACTGGCAATTACTGCAAACACCTCTAGACAGACAATCTTGACAGGTAGGTTGACCACAGACCGAACAACTTTCGATAGAGACCTGGTAAAGATGATCTTCGGAAGATATTGAGTCGGTTTCTGGATTGGAAATATAGGTTGAGGTCCAATGTCGATCTTCGCCCTCAACACCATTGCAGATATGACATCTTGTTCCAAACAGGTATCCTAGTATTCCCATTTTTCCTCCAAATAAGAGTTGACTTTGTTCGGCGCTGGTCTTTGTTCGGCGCTGGTCTCCCGACCAGCGCCCGCCCAGCCAACCAGCGCCGCCGGAACCGTTTCTACCCTTTTTTCGACGCGGCCGCCTTATGCGCCTTCGGCTTCGCCCTCCGAAACGGCGGCATATAAATCGAATGCACCTGACACTTCGTCCGGTCCAACAACTTGTTCCACAAACTGGGATGATTCTTCGAAAAAGCCTCCGGGTCCAGGCCCGAAGTGATTACCGTCGGCAAGTCTTCGTAATAGCGGAAATTCAAAATCTGGTAGAGCTTGTCCTCGGCCCAGTTCGAATTCATATTGCTTTCCTTGAAACCATCCAGGATCAGCAGCGGCGCGGTGCGGATCTCGTAAAAGCGCCGGTCGAACGACACGTCCGGGTTGGGGCGAAAAGTCTCCTTGAAATAATCGAGCAGCACCGAGATATCGGCCATGATCGCCTGTCCGCCCATGCCCATGCGGTAATTGCCAATCGCCGCTGCCAGGTGCGTCTTTCCGCAGTGCGACGGCCCCAAAAACACCAGCCAGCCGCGCGGCTCATCGCCGAACTTCGCGGCGGCATCGTGCGCCTCCTCCAACTCTTTGATCTGCGCCGCCGTGACCTTCTCGCGCACGATCTCTTTATCCTTCACCGTGTACCCGCCGGCGTTCTTGCGCTCGGTGGTCGTCACCGTTATGGCTTCCTGGCCCAATTCATTCCGGCGGTCTTGCCAGTTCTTAAAGGTCATCTCCTTGATGTCGTGCAACGAAAGCATCGAAAGGCCGGGGTTGCTGGTCTCATCCGGGTGGCGGTAATCCAACGCCAAAATGCGGATGTGCCGCACCAGTTCGTCGTCCTGCAAGCGTGAGCGGATGCGGCTCTCGATCTCGTCCAAAATCAAATTGGTGGTAATCACCGTCGGCAGCTTGTTGATATAACGATAATTGACAATCTGGAAGAGCTTCTCCTGCGCCCAGCCGGTGGCGTTCTGCGTGCCAAAATCGTCCATCACCAGCAGCCCGGCGTTGCGGATGTCTTCGAAACGCGCTTCGAACGTCGTTTCGGGGCTGTTATAAGAAAAGCGCAGGCTGTCCAGCAGGTCGGGCACGGTGATAAAGAGCGTCGGCACGCCGCGGCTCACCGCCGCATTGGCAATCGCCGCCGCCAGGTGCGTCTTGCCGGAGCCGTAGGACCCTTCGAGCAAAATCCAGCCGCTCAACGTGCGCGCAAACTCCTCGCACATGCTCCTGGCAAACTCGCGGCTGTCTTTCTCGGTCTGGGTGATGGCGTTTTTGGCTTTGGGGTTGCCCGTCACGAAATAATTCTCGAAGTCCAGGTGGCTCAACGTCCCCAGGCTGCTCAACTCATACAGCCGGTTGCGCGCCTTCTGCGCCACCTCGCTGGTGCGGCACACGCACAGCTCGATCTTGCCAAACTTCGGGTCGCCCAACTCCACATCATAGCGCACGAAACCCACGCCGCCGCAGTAGGGGCAATCGGGGTTGCCCAACGGCTTAATCCCGCTCGATGAACTCGGAGAACTTGTTGTTTGTGTACCGTTCTGAACCCTGGCCGCCGTCTCTTGGATCTTTTCTTTCATGGCCTTCATCCTTCCAGCGCTTCAAAATCGCTTCGATATACTTCCAGTTGCGCTTATTGCGCGTCACCGCAATCGTAAACGCCTCGCCGAGCCACTCCGCCTCGTACTCCTTCTCGGCGTCGCGCAGCGCGTCTGCCATCAACGGCGTCAAAGAACCGATATTTTCCTCATAGAGTTTAAAAATATTCGGCCTGTCGGGCGGCGGCAGCGGGAGGACACCGGCGGCCCGCCCCGGATCCTTTTCCAACGCCCCGGCAATGGCCCTGCCCAACGGCGAATTCAGCATAAACAGCCCGCCGTCGGATCGTTCCACCCGTAGCAGCGTCCCGCGCCGGACGGCTTTCTCCAACCCCGCAGCGAGTCCCGCCGCCGGCATCTGCGACATGAACCCCTTATCTTCGGCGATCTGCCCCTGAGAAATAAACCGCGCGCGCGCCTCCATATGCTCGAAGCGCCACAAGACATACAACGTCACCTTCAGCTCATCCAAATCGTCCATCTCGCCCAACAGGCGAAACAAACTATCAGGCAGTTGAGTAAACGTCTCAGAAGATGTGAAACCATCAAAGCGATTCATAGGTACGGGGAGTCCTTACGCAATACGCATTACGCAATACGTATTTCGCATTAGGCCTGGCTCAAATCCACCCTCCTCGTCGCCGCATTCTCAAACTTCGTCAAATTCGTGCGGAAGATCAAATCCACCTGCCCCACCGGGCCGTTGCGATGCTTGGCGATCTTGAGATGCGAGACGTTCTGCATGGCCGGGTCTTTCTCGTCGCGGTAAATGAACATGACGATGTCCGCATCCTGCTCCAAAGATCCCGATTCGCGCAAATCCGAAAGCTGCGGCTCCTTGTCGGCGCGCTGCTCGACGGCGCGCGAAAGTTGCGCGGCGGCCACCAGCGGCACATTCAGTTCGCGCGCCAGTTGCTTCAACGCCCGCGAAATGTACGAGACTTCCTGCACGCGGTTGTCGCTGCGCGTCTCGGACGACATGAGTTGCAAGTAATCGACCATAATCAGGTCGAGGCCGAATTCCATGTGCAGGCGGCGGCATTTGGTGCGCAGTTGCAACGGCGAGAGCGCGGGCGTGTCGTCCAGGAAAATGCGCGTATCGCCCAGCACTTCGATGGCGTGGTTGAAGATCGGCCAGTCTTCGTCGGTCAGCTTGCCCGAACGCAGGCGCTGCGAGTCGATGCCGGTCTGCTGCGCGATCAGGCGCTGCACCACCTGTTCGTTCGACATTTCGATCGAGAAAATCGCCACGCGCTTCTTATGGATCAGCGCCGCGTTGTTGGCAACCGTCAGCAGCAACGCGGTCTTCCCGGTGCCCGGGCGTCCGGCGGTAATCAGCAGGTCGGAGGGTTGCAGGCCGCCGAGCATCTTGTCCAGATCGGTGAAACCCGTCGGCACGCCCACGATTTCATCGTCGCGGCGCGCCAGTTCGTCCACGTGGTCATAATAATCCGACAGCACCTCGCGGATCGGGCGCACGTCGTGCCGCATCCGCCGCTCGCCGACGTTGAAGATGGCCTTCTCCGACTCGCCCATCACGATTTCGATGGTTTCGTCCGCGTCATAGGCCAGCGTGGCGATGCTGTTGGCTGCCGTCAGCAGCTTGCGGCGGATGGCCGTCGCTTCGATGATCTTGCCGTAGGCCTCGGCGTGCAGCGTGGTCGGCACCTGGTTCAACAGCGCCGTCAGATAGGCCTGCCCGCCGATTTCGTCGAGGTGGCCCATATCGTCGAGTTCTTCGCTGACGGTCAGGATATCCACCGGGACGCGGCGCTCGTGCAGGCGGATGTACGATTCCCAAATAAAGCGCAGGCGATGGATATAAAAATCATCCGGCTGCAGGAACTGCGCCAGATCGTAGTAGACTTCCGGGTTGATCAGCACCGCGCCGACCACGGCCTCTTCGGCCTCGCGGCTGTGCGGCAGCCCGGCTGTGGTGGGTTGCCTGTCCCCGTCAGGGGACTTGTCCTCATAAGGAGGCTCGCCCTCGTATGGGGCTTCGGGTGGAATAAATTCGCTCATGATTGCTCACCAAGCTGGGGGTAGGATAAAAAAGGACACGTCCGATTAATTCCACACCGTCGTGTCCAAAATCACCAACTTACCAATTTACCGATCTATTTTGCCTTCGGCGCATCCGGCTTATCTTCGTCGCTTGGCGGCTTATCGACATCCAGCTTGTTCAGGAAATCCTCGAAAATCGACAGCCGCGACGAGTCTTCGCTCGTCCCTGGCCTGATTGGCGCAGGCGCGGCAGAAGGCGTAGCCGGGGGCCTTAGCGACGGCCCGCCGTCCAAAGCTTTGGATGGCGTCGATTGCGCCTGGGAGCGGATGTCTTGCTCCGGGGTAATGCCCGCCAGCGTCATCACCGATGGATCCACCAGGATCGGGACGTGCGCCCGCACTGCCAGCGCAATCGCATCCGATGGGCGTGAGTCCACGTTGATGGTTTTCCCGTCTGCTTCGACGACGATGTTCCCGAAGAAAATCTCCTCGCGCAGGGCCACAATCTCCACCCGCCGGATCTGGGCGTTGAAAGCCGTGAATACATTTTTCAGCAGGTCGTGCGTCAGCGGGCGGGCAATCTCGATTTCCTGCAAGGCAACCGAAATTGCCTCGGCTTCGTACGGCCCGACCCAGATCGGCAGGTAACGGTCGGCATTCATATCGCGCAAAACCACCAGCCGTGAGGCAGACATCAGGCTGACGCGCACACTATCAATCGTAACTTCCACCATCTCAGACATAGCTGCTCCTAATCACTTTTATTTTACTTCTTTTTAAGCGATTTGGCGCATTCGGATTCTGTCAAGCTATTATTGGCAAGCCTGGGCGCTCTGGCCGGTATAGTTTTCCAGAAAAGTTTTTCCGCTGAACCAAGAACTCATCCACAGATTTCACAGATTTTCGCAGATTTTTAAATCTTTTACCGTTTCCATTTGCGCCATCTGCCTGCACCGTGCGCAGGCACGCGTGCGTAATCTGTGGATAACGCTTGGAAAATGTGTCTCAGGCCGGTCTATAAGCCGCGTTCTGTCCAGCGCCGAAGCGCCTGGACGGCCATCTCTCTATGCAGTCTACCCGGGACTCAACGAGGCGAGCAGCCTCTCATCCCTGTTTGACCTTGCTCCCGGCGGGGGTTACCAGGCCGCCCGCATTACTGCGGACGCCGGTGGTCTCTTACACCACCTTTTCGCCATGACCATCCCTTGCGGGATGGCTGTTTGTTTTCTGTGGCCCTATCCGGCAGATTGCTCCGCCCCGAGGTTTCCCCGGCGCCGCGCTCTATGGAGTGCGGACTTTCCTCGATCCCTCGTCCAAAAACGCGGGACCGCGACCGTCCGACCGACCTGAGACGCATTCATCATACCTTCCCATTGCCCCGGCGTCAATTCCCGTATTATATTGAATGGCCTTCTCAAAGTCGAGAATCTTAACGCCAATACCCTATCGGCACATGTGGCGCAAATGAACGAATTACGCGAATAAAGCCTGTAAAATTTGCGACATCGCGCCCGTAGGGTAAATTCGCCCCATTCGTCAAATTTGCGTTAAGGTTTTTGAAGGTGCATCATGCTTGTTAAAGCTCGTCAAGCGACTTTGAGAAGACCATAAATTCTTGAAATTGGGGCTTGACTTGCATACCCGACTCTCGGTATAATTAGGGGCTTGGTAAATGATTACATTGAGTCTATACAGCAAGCGCTTGGGAGAAATCTCATGCGCTTGTGTTTGTTCGTCCCTGACAATAGCGCAGGCTCCCATGTGTTAATCCCCCCAGGAGGACGTGCCAGTGGAAACCAAAGGTTTAACTGCTCTTCGAATTAGCCTGGCTTCGCCGGAGACCATTCGTAGTTGGTCATACGGCGAAGTTCTCAAGCCCGAAACAATTAACTATCGCCGTTTGCGGCCGGAGAAAGACGGCCTGTTTTGCGAGGCCATTTTTGGCCCGACGCGCGACTGGCAATGTTACTGCGGCAAATACAAAAACCCCCGTTACAAAGGCATCATCTGCGATAAGTGCGGCGTCGAAGTGACCCGCTCTGCCGTGCGCCGTGAGCGCATGGGGCATATTGGCCTGGCTACGCCGGTGGCGCACATCTGGTACACGCGCCGTATCCCATCCTATCTCGGCCTGCTGCTGGATATCTCACGTCGCAACCTGGACAGGGTGCTGTATTTCGCACAGTACATCGTTACCTATGTAGACGAAGACGCCCGCCAGAAAGCCCTCAAGCGCCTCGAAGACGAGATTTCGGTGTCGGAACGCGAACAGGCCGGGCAGATCAATGCCCAAATTGCGGAAGTAAAAATCCAGCGCGATCAGAAGATCGCTGAACTTGGGCAGCGCAAGATCGATATCGAGCGCAGCTACGATGAACAGGTCGCCGCAAAGATTGAGCCGATCATCCAGGAAGGGCAGCGTCTGGAAGCCGAGTTGCAAGAACAGAACGGCGTAGCGGCTGCCAAAGCGATCAAATTCGAATCAACCGGTGAAACGATCGTCGCCGCAAAAGAAATCGTCAGTTCCCAGCATATCTCCAGGGTACAAAAAACTGTCAAGGAAAAGCTGGAAGCCATCGAGAATGAACTCAAAGACCAGAAATCCCGCGAGATTGAACACATCAAACTCGAGGTAGACCGCATCAAAGCTGAAGCCGGGGAGCAGATGGAGGGCTTGCGCAACCAGCTCGAAGACCAGTCCACCGCCAGCCAGGGACAGAACTCCCGCGCGCGCGAAGAACTGTTGGAACTGCGTCCCTTTACGTTTTTGAGCGAAACCCGTTACCGCGAGCTTAAACAGCGCTGGGGCCAGGTCTTCCGCGCCGATATGGGCGCCGAGGCTTTCTACGACGTTCTCAAACGCCTCGACCTTGACCGCATGTCCGAAGACCTATGGCGCGAGGTGCGCACCTCCAAGTCCAAGCAGAAGCGCAAGAAAGCCACCACGCGCCTGAAAGTGGTGGAGGCCTTCCGCCGCTCCGGCAACCGCCCGGAGTGGATGATCCTGACCATTTTGCCGGTCATCCCGCCCGACCTGCGCCCAATGGTGCAGTTGGACGGTGGCCGCTTTGCCACGTCCGACCTGAACGACCTGTACCGCCGCGTGATCAACCGCAACAACCGTCTCAAGCGCCTGCTTGAACTCGGCGCGCCGGACGTGATCGTGCGCAACGAAAAGCGTATGCTCCAGGAAGCCGTCGACAGCCTGATCGACAACTCACAGCGCGGCAAGGCCCTCAGCCGCCGCGGGCGCCGCGAACTCAAGTCCCTGAGCGATATGCTCAAGGGCAAGAAAGGCCGCTTCCGCCGCAACCTGCTCGGCAAGCGCGTGGACTACTCCGGCCGTTCGGTGATCGTCGTCGGTCCGCAGTTGAAACTCTACCAGTGCGGCCTGCCCAAAACGATGGCGCTGGAACTCTACCGCCCGTTCGTCATCGCCCGACTGGTGCTGCATAACTATGCGGCCAACGTCAAAGGCGCGCGCCGCTTGATCGAGCGCCACCGCCCCGAAGTCTGGGAGGCGCTCGAAGAAGTCATCAAGGATCGCCCGGTGATGTTGAACCGCGCGCCCACCCTGCACCGCCTCGGTATCCAGGCCTTTGAACCGCTGTTGATCGAAGGCTCGGCCATCCAACTCCACCCGCTGGTTACCACCGCTTTCAACGCGGATTTCGACGGCGACCAGATGGCCGTGCATGTCCCGCTTTCACAGAAGGCAGTTAATGAAGCCCGCAAGTTAATGCTGGCTTCGCGCAACCTGCTCAAACCCGCCGACGGCGAGCCAATCATTTCGCCCTCGAAGGACATGGTCCTGGGCGTCTATTACCTGACCATGACCGACCAGTACAAGCATATCGGCGATGGTCGCATCTTCTCCGATATGGATGAAGTCGTGCTGGCTTATGAGCTTGCCCAGGTGCATGTCCATAGCACAATCAAGGTGCGCGCCCGCACATGGTATGACGAGACCGGCAGCCGTATGGCCGAACCGGAAACCCGCATTATTGAGACTACGGTGGGACGTGTGCTGTTCAACCGCATCATTCCGCCTGAAGTGCAGTTCGTCAACGATGTGCTCGAAAAAGGCGGCGTGAAAGACCTGATCGCCGAAGTCTACGAACTGTGCGGCCCGGATACGACTACCAACACTGCCGATGAAGTCAAGCGCATCGGTTTTGAATATGCCATGCGTTCGGGCATCACTTTGGCCGTATCTGATATTGCCGTGCCTGCCAGCAAGGAAGGCATTATTGCCCTGGCGTTGCAGGAAGTGGAAGTCGTTTCCCGCGATTTCCGCCGCGGTCTGTTGACCGAGCAGGAACAGAACGAGCGCGTCATCCAGGTCTGGCAGAAGACCACCAGCGATGTAGCCAAGGCCGTGAAAGCCAACATGGATCCATCCGGCAACCTGGCGACGATGGCCAATTCCGGCGCGACAAAGGGCGGTTTCGGCCCGATTTCGCAGTTGGCCGGGATGCGTGGCCTGATGGCCGACCCCTCCGGGCGTATCATCCCGCTGCCGATCCGTTCGAATTTCCGCGAAGGCCTGACAGCGCTGGAATACTTCATCTCGACGCATGGCGCTCGCAAGGGTCTGGCCGATACCGCGCTGCGCACCGCCGATGCCGGTTACCTGACCCGCCGCCTGGTGGATATTGCCCAGGATGTGATCATCAACGAAATCGACTGCGGCACCCGCGAAGGCATCTGGATCCATAAGGCCGACGATGTGGCCGGTCAGTCGCTTTCGAGCCGTTTATACAGCCGCTATGTCGCCGCTCCGGTGATTGATCCGAGTACCGGCGAAGTCATTCTGAATGCCGACGAACTGATCGACCACGAATTCGCGCGCAAGATCGCTGCCGCTGGCGTAACGGACGTCAAAGTCCGCTCGGCCATGACCTGCGAACTGACGCACGGTATCTGCGCCAAATGCTACGGTATCGACCTGGGACGCGGAATGACCGTCGAAATGGGTTCGGCTGTCGGCATCGTCGCCGCCCAGTCCATCGGCGAGCCGGGTACCCAGCTTACGTTACGCACCTTCCACACCGGCGGTGTGGCTTCCGGCGGCGACATCACCACCGGTCTGCCGCGCGTGGAAGAACTGTTCGAAGCCCGCAAGACGCCCAAAGGCGAAGCGGTTGTTTCCGAAATCGAAGGTGTGGCGCGCGTCGTCATGTCTGAGAAGTTCTCGGAACTGCGCCTGGTGCGCATCGAACACGCCGAAATGGTCAGCGATACCTACGAAGTCCCCGAAGAGTGGAATATCGAGACCAAAGACGAGGGTGAGGTCAAAGCCGGTGAAATGCTGGCCAGCCTGGGCGAAGCCACGATCACATCCCAACATGGCGGCCGCGTCCGCGTTGAGGGACGCCAGGTGATCGTCTCGCACGAACAGCGCGAGGAAGTCGAGCACGAGATCCCGAGCACCCTGCGTATGCTGATCAAAGACGGCGACCATGTTTCTGCCGGACAGCCGCTGACCGAAGGGTCGCTCAACCCCCATCGCATCCTGCGCTTACAGGGACGCGACGCCTGCCAGATGTACCTGATGAGCGAAGTTCAGAAGGTTTACCGCTCGCAAGGCCAAAATATTCACGATAAGCACTTTGAAGTCATCATCCGCAAGATGTTGAGCAAGGTGCAGATCACCCGCCCCGGCGACACGAAATACCTGCCCGGTGATGCCGTGGACCGCCTGGAAATCAAGCGCGTTAATGAGGCGTTGCTGGGCGAAAACAAGCAGGCTGCGCGCTTCTCTGAGATTTTGCTGGGCGTGACCAAGGCCTCGTTGAGCACTGATTCGTTCCTTTCGGCTTCATCCTTCCAGCACACGATCAAGGTGCTGGCGGGCGCAGCGATTGCCTCCACCACCGACCCGTTGTTCGGTCTGAAAGAGAACGTCATCATCGGCAAGCTCATCCCGGCAGGGACGGGCTTCATCCACGGGCGTTTCGCCGAGGAAGAGAAGGCCCACCTCGGCTCCTCGCAATGGACAGAAATTTCCGACAATGCGGGAACTGATTAGCAAACATTACCGCTTGTACCGGTAAATCCGGCATTTTACGCGGCACTCTGAAAACCAAAAGGACGGCCCATCTCCAGGCCGTCCTTTTTTTATGTGTCGAGAAGCAAAATCCAGCGCAAGTCTGGCGGTATTACTCGATTTTGTAAGTTACGGATTTACATCCGTTTGATCCAGTTTTCTTTCGATTTTGTCCAGCAGGTATTCAATATCATCCATCAAGAATTGTTCGTCATCCACCGTTGGCCCGGCCAGCGGTTGGATTGCAACCGAGTCTGTCGCAGATGCGCTGGCTTCCGTAGGCGGAGTGACATCTGTTTCTGTTGGCGCACGGGTAACGCGTACCTGTGGGTCTCTGTATACACTGGGCGGTTTAAGCATATTGTTGCTGTCTGTTCCGCCGCAGCCGGTGGCCATTAAAGCGACGAAAACCACAACCGCCCAACGCTTTGCCTGCCCGATCATCTGGGCGCGAATTGTTTGTGCCAATCGGCATAAGCACGATGCAGCTTATGTGTGGAAATTACCATCCGGTAGTGCGCATCACGCAGACTGTAGCGGGCGTTCATAACGGTCTGCAAGGCGGCGTCGCGGTTGGTGACGTGTCCCTGGGCATCAAAACCCCATTGGGCGCCGATTGTTTTTGCGGCCTGGTCATGGACGCTTTGGGCTACCTTTAGGGCAGTATCATAAGTTCCCAAAGCGATGTCGAGCACCGGAAAACTTGCACCGCGCTTTTTCTTCTCGTGGTCGATCACAGCCTGGAAGTCCTTTTCAACTTGATAGGAATCCCTGAAGACCTGGTTCTGGCTGAGTAACCAGGCGATCTCGTGCTGGTTCATGTTTTCGATATCTTTATTTGTCATTCCCCCCGCTGATGAAATGTTC
Organism: Anaerolineales bacterium; assembly: GCA_049792555.1. Classification (GTDB taxonomy): domain Bacteria; phylum Chloroflexota; class Anaerolineae; order Anaerolineales; family Villigracilaceae; genus UBA5195. Next base: position 20 of record JBARBA010000634.1, on the reverse strand, counting down.
GAATCCATGTAGGGATCATT
>JBARBA010000633.1:0-4269 GCA_049792555.1 Anaerolineales bacterium | reverse complement strand
TTTTAAATCTTTTGCCGTTTCTATCTGCGTCATACCCTACGGGCACGATGTCTGTGTAATCTGTGGATAACGCTCGGAAAGAATTTTTCTGGACATCTATATGCTGATGGCGTTAGCCCGGCTTGACAACCACGCGCCGCCGTTGAACGATGCTGAAAATGACCAACCCAAGCGCCAACGCGGCGGCGACCCAGGCGCTGTTTGCCACCAGCGGAAAAGCTGCCTGTTTGGCGGCTATACCGACAAACGACCAAATCAACACAACCAGGTAGCCCGAATCTCTTCGGTAAAAGGCCATCAACAACCCAAGCAGGCTGGCAACGGCAAGCATGATGACCGCCCAGACCTGCGGATCCATGCCGAAGCCGTTCCAGTGGATGAAATACAAATACTCGGTGACGTTGGCGACCGTTGCAACCGTGATCCAGCCGAGGTAGACGCTGAATGGCGCATCCACGCACCAGCGTTCGGCGGTCCCGACAGGCGCGCGCCCCACATTCAGTTTCAGGTAACTGGCAATCAGCAGTCCCAGCAAGGCCAGCATCACCAGCACACTCAGCCCAAAGTGGTTGTAATGCCAGCAGACCAGCCAGAGAGCATTGAATATGCCGCTCAAGGCAAAAAGATAGCCCAGGTTTTGCAGGCGCGGACTGGTCTTATGCGCAGGCAGGAACTGGAAGATCGCAAAAGCGATCCAGCCGATGTAGATGACGCCCCAGATGGCAAAGACATAACCTGCCGGGACGAAGTAGACCTTAAAGCGGTCTGAAATTGCGCCGGTGTTCTGTCCATTCAGCGGCAGGGCAACTGCAAGGATATTGAAAGCGATTGCCAGCGTCACCGAGAGCGCGTTGGCGAGTTGACGTAACGTATCTTTGTTCATGTGGCCTCCATTGTTTTGTGTTTTGGCGGTTCCGGGTTAGGTTTTAGACTGCGATTTGGGCATGGTTCAAGTTAGATGAACGCTTGAGAAAGTATGTCTCTTTGGGATTTTCCGTGATGCCTACCATATCTGGCGGCGATTCGTAAGTCGGATTGGCAATCCGACCTACGGGGTGGGGTAAATTATGGAGATTGCCAAAGGCCCCATGAAAGTGTCAATCTAATTTCCCGGGTTTTCAAACCACGCTACGAGTTGAGATTACCCGGTCAGCTCGCGCAGGCGTTGGAGCAGCAGGAACAGGGCCACTGCCAGCAGCGCGCCGATTAAAATCCAGAAGCCGAAGTGGACGATCAGGATTAGGCCGCTGATCATGGCCAATAAGGCGGTGATCTGCCCGACGGTTTGGACAAAGGCTCCGCGCAGGATCGATTCGAGCACCACGAAGAGCAGCGTGATGGCCGCCAGCCCAACCAGCAGGTATTGGGGAGTCAGGAAGACCAACGCAACCAGGCCAAACAGCAGCAGGCTCAAACTGATGGCTGCCCAGGTCTCGCCGACGCGGTCGAAGCGCAGCAGGGCCGTTTTGCCTGGCGCGGCCATGTGCATGACGTGCGCGTGCGGGCCGTCCTTGATGCCCTGTCGCAACCGTTCCAATCGTTCGGACAGGCCCTGCAACAGGGCGGTGTTTTCGGATTGTTCGCGGCGTAGCGCCCTGACTTCCTGCGCGAGCGTGTTGGTTTCCTTTTCGAGCGCAGCGTGCTGTTTTGCCAGGTGCGGGTTGCCCTCCATGCCTTTTAATTTCATGCCGAGCGCCTGCAATTCCGCCGCTTTCGTGGGGACAATGGCCCTCAGTTCCTGTTGGCGGGCCGCGATTTCGGCGCAGTCTTTTTCGAGCAGGCGCAGCGCATCGGGCGGCGGGGGAATTTTATCCAGCCCGGCGAAGCCCAACGGGTCGTACCATGCGCCGCGCGGCGAACCGTCGCGGTTGTACATCGGCCCGGCGGGGGCGTTCTCGCCGGAAATCGGGTCGCGCGCAAAGAGACCCCACAGCCCGCGGTATTGGCCGACCCAGGGAGTCGTCTCGTCGATCCGTTCGGGACTCCAGGTTTTGGGCTGGCCGGGGCCGATGCTCAAGCCGTCGCCGCGCGCAAAGTCCACAAACGGGATGCGGAACGGGTCCGTTTTTTGCTGGCCGAGGCTTTCCGTCCAGAATTTGTTCCAGGCGTTGCTGATGTTATTAAACCAGGAGGGCATGTCCAGGTTGGCTTCGGCCTGGTATTCGCCGGGACGAAAATAGGAGGCGTGCGACCCGGCCCCGGCGTACACCACCGGGTGTCCGTCCACAAAATCGAGCTGCTGCGCGTCGTCCCAGCGACGGCGCAGGTCGTCGCCGTGGAAGTCGTGCGAGGCGTAGGCGGCCCATTCGGGGGCGACCCGGCCGTTCTCTTCGTAGAGGTAGATCGAGATCATTTCCCAGTCGGATTCGTGGTCGTTGACGCCGTGGAAGCCGGAGCGCCAACTGTTGTAATAATAGAAGAACCAGTATTGCAGGACGATCCAGCCGTTCTGGCGGACAACGCGCCCGTAGTAGACGTATTTCTCTTTCTGGGAGCGCATGTGGAAGTAATCGAGTTCGGCCGCCGCCGCGCTGGCGGCAGGGACGCGCCCGCGCAGCAGGAAGGAAATCGTGAAAAGCGCATCCAGCACGCGCGGCAGCAGGCCGCCGCGCGCCAGGCGTCCCAGCCCCACCTGGAAACGGTTCTTGATGCGCCGGCGCAGGCGGGCCTGCTTGCTGAGCATTTGGGCCGCCTCGGACAGGCTGAGTGGCTCGATAAAGCGCAGGTAGTGGACGGCGCCAAAGGGGGCGGGACGCTGCTCGATCAGTTTCTCCAGGTTCATGTCATCTTGCTTGACGAGCAGTTCGTCGTGACCGTCGGGGTGATGCGCCCACAGGCTGCATTCCTGCACGTAGCGTTCGACGTCCGTCGGGTAGAATTGCTCGCCCCGGGTGTAGCGGACGACCGGTTCGTAGCGGCGCAGCAGTTCCAGGTCGGGGGTGTTTGCGGGCATTGAATCACTTGGGGTGTTGGAGGTGTTCACCTGCATCCGTCCTTATTCCGAAAATACGCTGCACGTCGGCCTGGTTGAGGGCCAGGGCGATGATGGTATTGGAGGCCATCACCAGGTAGTTGGGGTCGCCGTAGAAATAGTTGATCAGGGTAATCAGCAATGAGATTGCCGTCCAGACCATCAAGACCACCCAACTCCAGCGCTGCATGCGCAGGAAGGCCACCAGCACCACCAACCCCGCCAGCGAGAGCGCCAGGTATGAACTGCTGGTCAAGATCATATCGCCCAGGGACGTCAGGCGTCCATGCGCAAACAGCGGGCCGGAAACGCCGTTTTGCAGGATGCCGCTGCCGGCTAGGGGCGTGATGACCTGATACAAACGGATCAGGAACAGCAGCACAATCAACCAGGCCACTACTGCAACGGCCGGGGGGCGTTTGAACCAGGTCTTTTTTCTCTTTTGCATGGGCAGGCTCTTTTCATTCATAGGTGGTTGAGCGGTGTCCTGACGGTTCGACTTTCGCTCACCGTGTCGAAGGATAGGCGGCGGTGCTGGTCCGCCGCCGTACCCTGGCGCCGCCCGCCTGGGCAGGTGTCGAAACCACCAAGTATCATGAAAACAATTGTATGTGGTTTCGACACCTGCACTCCCGAAGGGACACCGGGACAGGTGTGCGTTCGGTGCAAGTGTACGGGCGAGAAAGTGCGCTTGCCCTACTCAACCACCAATGCTAATTACGATGTTCCCCTAATTATAGAGCGGAGTGGGCGGTTTTGGATAGCGAAATTAGAGATGGCAATGCGCCACGCCCCTCTCGGCGCAAATCTAACCTAAAGTGCTTCACGATACACTCGTGGAGTCCCCCTATGGACGAGCCATTGACGCGCCAGACTGGATACCCATTAGCTTTACCCTCCCATTACGCAGGGCGGATGCAAGGTATGGGCTTATTGGATGACGACGGTCACGGCCGAAAGCTGACCCCTGAGAGCCGGAATATTCGGCTTTTTCAGATGGCGCTAGTAGTCCGGCGTCGACCCATCATCTTCTGCAGGCTTATCCGAGGCATGCGCTTTCCCGATGCCAAAAAAACGTAGAATCTCTTTCAGCCAATTCGGGTCTTTCGGCATCCCGCCGAGTGTGGTGACTCCGCCGTAGTAGTTAAGCTGTAGATATTTCTTGGGAGGGGTTTTCTCTTCGGAACTCTCGCCTTTTGATTTCATGGCAATCTCCTTGAATTCCATCTATCATAGCACTTTTTCGGTCGCTTGCCTGCTGAATTTTGAGCAGCAATTCTCATTATGCCAGGTAAAGA
>JBARBA010000632.1:0-1663 GCA_049792555.1 Anaerolineales bacterium | reverse complement strand
GCCGCAGCCCAGGGCGGCAGCGCCCAGGAAGATGGCCGCCGGGAAGCACACCCAGCCGGTGAATGGGATGGGCGCTGCGCCAACGCAGAACGAGAGAACGGTCAGCGCCGCCAAAACCAGGCTGAGTACTGCGATGCGGTTGATGGGATGGGTAGTTTCGTCCATCGACGGTTCCGATCTACCGGGGAAAAGAAACGGACGGCAGCGATGAGCGCCGTCCGTCCGCGCGCCAGGACAGGATTTTACTTCAAACTGGCGTTGATGCTTGAAAAGACATTGCCGATCGATGGGCTAATAAGCAGCAGTATCATGACAATTACGCCGCAAATCTCCAGAACAATTTGAGCGCTGCCCATGATGATCCCGGCCAGGGCCATGCCGTTCCCTCGCTCACCGCTGGTTTTTATTTGGCTGCGGGCCACGAAGCCCGTGACCAGCGCGGCGATTGCCGGCAGGATTGGCAAACTGCTACAGAACAAGCCTACAAACGAGATAAATGAAAAACACCACGACACAAGACTTATGATGCTCAGAACCAAGCTGGCGATGGCCATTGTATTGTTCTTCGCTGCGCCAGCGGGAAGCGGGGATGGAACGTAGGGCGGAAGCTCGGTTTGCATGGTTATCTCTTTCGCGTTTACCGCTTGTTGTATAGGTATCCAGACAAATTCTTTCCAAGCATTATCCACAGATTACACAGATGACGCAGATAGGAATGGCAAAATATTTTAAAAATCTGCGAAAATCAGCGAAATCTGTGGATAAGTTCTTGGTTCACATGGAAAAAACTTTTCTGGAGAGCTATATATTGCTGCGTAGCGCACAGTGGTATTTATGCGGTACACTGGAGTATAGTACAAAAATGGCTCTTTGGGATTTTCCGTGATGGCCACCATATTTGACGGTGATTCGCAAGTTGGACACTTGCACCGATCTCGCTTTTCACCAATAGACTCCCGCTGTATGCTCTGAATGGCTGGTCTGTGAAATACCGCCCGGGTTAAACTGTTTGGCACAATCATTACAAATTTATGTAAGTGGATTGCCCTAAAATAGATTGATTTATGTCTATTATTGACGCTGGGATAAGAGGATAATGATGGTGTATAAAAGTAACGTTGGTAACTTATTTACCCCTATCAACCAAAAGGAGACCCAGATGTCAGATCAGTTTATTCATAGTTACTCAAAGGTTCTTGTCAGTGCATGGACAGACCCATCCTTCCTGGGGTTGTTGAAAAGCAACCCCGTCGCCGTTCTCAAGGCTCAGGGCCTGGTCACAAAAAAAGGCGCTACCGTCAAGATTGTGACCGATTTCAAACCCAAAGAAGCCAACATTGATGACCAGGTTAAGGCTTGGGAGCAGGGGGATAAAACCGGCGCGTATACGCTCTATATTCCAGAGAAACCCCAACTCGGTATGGAAACATCATCAGCCGTTGGCGATAGCTACTGTTGCTGTTGTTGCCCTTGCTGCACTTGCACCTAGTTCTTGCCTCGGCAACCATACCCCAGCATTCCAGCCATTCCCATCGTGCGACTCTCATCAACCAAAAGGAGACTCAGATGTCAGATCAATTTATTCATAGTTACTCAAAGGTTCTTGTCAATGCGTGGACGGACCCATCCTTCCTGGGGTTGTTGGAAAGCAACCCCGTCGCCG
>JBARBA010000631.1:0-4665 GCA_049792555.1 Anaerolineales bacterium | reverse complement strand
AATCCCGTTACCATCCAAGTTGACAAGTTTACTCAAAACTGCGCAAGGTGAGTTATAATATCGATGAGAAACAAATTTCATCTCGCCGAGATGATAAGAGGTGGCAAGTATATTTTGTTTCTTAAATTAATGGTGGCTTTCTTAATAGGGATCATTCACAAGCGAAGTCATTTTAACAATACCCAGTCGACCGGTTAGATACAACAGCTACACTAAATAAAAGAACGTGAGCAAATCCACATCCAAGACGACAATAGTAGTCGGGATTTGTTTTGCCTTGTTCATGTTCGTGAACATAACCTCTTCTTGTATTATTGTTGGAAAAATTATTCCATTTCTTCAGGAGGTTGTTTATGCGAGTAGCATTGGTTGGCGCAGAGTTGGAAGAAAACCTTGGCCTGCGCTACATGGCTTCTGCTCTTGAACAGAAGGGTCATGAAGCAGATATCGTATCCTTCAACACCGGTTACGATACTCGGCCTGTCGTCGAGCATATCCAGTCGCTTGCCCCAGAAATCATAGGGCTATCGATGGTCTTCACTGGCCGGGCGCGCGAATTCTGTCGCCTCGCCACAGAATTACGGACCGCCGGTTACCGGGGGCATATCATTGCCGGGGGCCATTTTGCCTGCCTCAACAGCAAGCGTTTGCTCCGCGATTTCCCGGCCTTTGATTTGGTCGGTTTGGGCGAGGGCGAAGAGTTGATCGTCGCTTTGGCAGAACATATCAACGACCTGTCGGTCATTCCTGGTATTTGCTACCGCGATGCCAGCGGCAACATTCACACAAACCCTTCCCGCGGCAACCCGGGCAACCTGGACATCCTGCCTTTCCCCCGTAGAGACGCTTTCTATAAGTATTTCGATAAGCCGATTGCCAGCATCCTCAGCAGCCGGGGCTGTTGGCGCGACTGCGCATTTTGCAGCATCAATGCCTGGTACAAACAAGGAGGGGGCAAGAAGTTTCGCATACGCAGCATCGAGAACATCGTGGCGGAAATGAGCCAACTCTACCATCACCACGGGGTGCGCATCTACAACTTCCAAGACGACAACTTTTTCCTTCCCAGCCACACTGCAGCCTTGCGCCGCTTCGAAGCGCTGCGGCAGGGCTTGTCGGATGCAGGCGTCACTGACATCGCCATTGCGATCAAAGCCCGACCCGATAGCATCACCCGTGAAACAATCAGCGTGCTGGACGATCTTGGGCTTTTTCGCGTGTTTCTGGGGGTGGAAAACGCATCAGAGAACGGACTGCGCAACCTTAACCGCAAGTGTGAATTCGAACAAACCTTGAATGCTTTGCAGGTGCTCAACGACTTTGACGTTCACATCGCCTTTAACTTACTGATGTTCGAGCCTGACACAGTAATGAGCGACATCCTCACCAACTTGCGTTTCCTCGAACGGCATGTCGAAAATCCCTGTAACTTCTGCCGGGCTGAAGCCTATGCTGGCACCGGCCTGGAGGCAAAACTCAGTGCTGAGGGACGATTGCTGGGCGATTACTTTGGTTTTGATTATCGCCTGAAAGACCCTCGCAGCGAGGCTTTTCACCAGATTGCCAACTATGCTTTCTTCGACCGCAATTTCAACGACTATGGGTTGCATTATTTCAATATGCAGGTCGATTTCACCTTCCAGTTATTGCGCCGCTTTTACCCTGAGGTTCTCAGCGAAGCGTTGAGAGCCGGCGTGCGCAATTTCATTAAGCACACAAACCTGGACACTTACCAACATCTGGCGCTCATCTATGATGCCGTGATATCTATGGATGTGACCGACTCGACGGCTGTACACAAGATCGCCGTCGCGATGCGCGCCAGCGTTGACGAGCATGGCAAAGACCTGCACCGTCAAGGTGAACATCTTTTGTCATGGCTCAACACTGCCTATGAACGGCGCGCCGAAGGACTGGTGAATAAACTGCCCGAAGCAGGCCAAGCCGAAACCCCTGCCACGCCAATCGCGGCCAACCTTTCATTCCTAAGTTGTTCCCCGGTTCCTTATGCCGGGCCTGAAAGCCTGGGCAATGTTGATTTAATCGGTTCTGGCGCCGGCCCCAATGACGCCGCGAATCTGTGGCGGCTCAACTCTGCTCCCATTCCCTACCCGCTTGTCAAACGCCGCATCGAACAGGCCCGAGAAATAAAAGAAGGGAGGTGATTTCAGCGTCATAATTTGCGAAAATGTGTTTACCCAAAACGAACTTTACGCGCCATAGCCCGGTTTTCTCACAATCGTCCTATACAACTGATCTAGGAGGAACATATGTCACTAAAAGCATACAACAACCCATTGTTTCACCAGGAGCCAGCGCACCCCGGCGTAATCAAGCTCCATGACGATCTGATAAACATCTACAAGTTCATCCGTGAAAACTACCAGAAAGATATCGACGCCGCCTTCGATAAGGTTTCCCGGCAGATTGGTTTCGTTGTTATGACGACCATCCCTCTAACGCTGCAGATTGCCGACAAAGAAACGCAGGCAACCTTGATGACCGAAAATCTCAAGGGCACGCTCTTCGAGGAGGCATTTCTGAAGGTAGTGGAAGGGTGGGGGCCTCGCCTCTTAAATGCCAATATTCCCACCGGTTCGTACAAGATATACCTGATTTGGTATGACGCGCTCAAACTCAAATTACATACCGATTGGATGGAGCCAGCACATTTGCAAGTATCTCCTGTGGCGCAGGATATCGCGCAAATGCAGCGTAAACAGGCGATCAAGCCTGGCATCCTCGAACCGGTTCATTGGTTCGACTCTGCTTTCACCCTGGAGTCGGATGAAGCGCTGATAATCAGCGCCATCAACGAGGTCTATCCAGAACTGCGCCTTGTCGAGCGCGTGCAAACCGCGCGGCAGACACAAATGCAGGCAGCCATCCTCAGCCCCGGCATCCGCGAGCCGGCCCACTTTCGCCAGATTCTCGAGCGCTTTGATGCGCAGACGCTTGATAAAGTCATGGAGGTCATTCAGGCGATCCAACAGATGCGCGGATGATCGACATCTCTCTCGTCATTTCTGGCTGCGCCCGGCGCGACAAGCGTAAGGTGAAGCGCAGTTTATGACAAAGCTATATGAGAAACGCCCGACGGGTATGCGACCCGCCGGGCGTTTTCTTGCCTGCGATCATCACCTGCCCTCTCTCAAAGGGAAAGAAAGCTAAAAACCGGCCAGCACCTCGACAACGGCGTCGAGCACGTCGCCGGCCAGGACGGCGGCTTCGGAGCCGACCCGCTCGACAGCGTAGAGTCCGGCCTGGGCATGGATCCATGCCCCGGCAACGGCGGCTTCGTAGGCTTCGAGGCCCTGGGCGCGCAGGCCGACGATCAGCCCGGCCAGCACGTCGCCGGTGCCGGCGTGAGCCAACGCGGAGGTGGCTACCGGGATGGTGGTGGAGCGTCCGTCAGGGGCGGCGACGATGGTGAATGCGCCTTTGAGCACGACGACGTGGCCCCATTCGGCGGCGTATTTCACGGCAGTGCCGAGGCGGTCTTTTTGGATGGCGTCTTTTTCGAGGCCGGTTAGCGCGGCCATCTCGCCGGGATGCGGCGTGAGGATGGCGGGCGCGGGCAGGCGTTTGGCCCAGCCGTCGGTTTTGGCGAGGCAGCGCAGGCCGTCGGCGTCGACGACCAATGGCGGCAGGGCCGAGGATTTCGCAACGCTTTTTTCTTCGTTATTTTGGACAAAGCCGATGCGCCCGCCGGGCTTTTTGGCGGAGGTCTTGCCGCCCAACAGTTTTTCGACAAAGTTTTTGGTGGTGTCTTCGCTGCCGAGGCCGGGACCCACCAGCAGCGCGGCGGCGCGCTCCAGGTTTTTGAGCAATACGTCAGCGGCAGATTCGGCGATGACGCCCATTTCCTGCGGCAGCAGGATCCAGGTGGCTTCGGGGAAGTGTCCGGCCAGGGCGGCGTGGACGGGGCCGGGGACGGCCATTTGCACCAGGCCAACGCCAACGCGCGCGGCGGCTTTGCCTGAGAGCAGGGCCGCGCCGGTGTAGTTGATCGAGCCGGCGGCTATCAGCGCAGTACCAAACGTCCCTTTGTGGGAATCAGCGAGGCGTACGGGGAGCAGGTCCTCAACGAGTTCGTCGTCAGCCACGCAATGTTTCGTTTCTTTCCATAATGGTTGTTCTTCGCTCAGGCCGATATCGACGACGCGCAGTTCACCAACCAGTTCGAAGGCCGGGAATTGCAGCAGGCCGCGCTTGACGGCTGCCATGCAGATGGTGACGCTGGCCGGGATGGCTTCGGGGGCGGCCTGGCCGCTGTCGCAATCGACGCCGGATGGGCAGTCGACGGCGACGACGTAGGGCGGGCTGGGTTGGGCGGCGATGGCGGTGTTGACGGCGTTGAGCAGGGCGGCGGCATCGGCTTTGAGCGGCAGTTTGAGGCCGGTGCCGAGCAGGCCGTCGACCACCACATCGGCTTCGGCGATGAGGGCGGTGAGTTTTTCGAAGTTCGGGTCGCTTTCGGCCAGGGTGATTTCGCCGCCGGTTTTGATGAGGCGCTGGGCCAGGTCGTCGGCTGTGCGGTTGAGCAGGTAGGCGCGCACGAGCCAGCCTTCGTGGGCGAGGGCGGCGAGGGCGATGAGTGTATCGCCGCCGTTGTTGCCAGAGCCGACGATGCCGAGCGCTTCGCGCAAGCCATCGTGGTCATAG
>JBARBA010000630.1:0-7438 GCA_049792555.1 Anaerolineales bacterium | reverse complement strand
GAGTACGAACTGTATTTTTCTGTGCGCGATACCGGCATCGGTATTCCGAGAGGCAAGGTCGACACCTTGTTCCAGGCCTTCACGCAGGTGGACGCCTCCACCACGCGTCGCTACGGCGGAACCGGGTTGGGGTTGGCCATCAGCAAGCACCTGGTCCATTTAATGGGAGGCAAGATCTGGGTGGATAGCGAAATCGGAAGCGGCTCCACCTTCTATTTCACCTTCCGGTCTGAAATTGTGCCGGTGGTTGGGCCGGTATTGGTCAATGTTGTCCAGCCCAACCTGATCGGTCGTAAATTGTTGATTGTGGACGATAACCCGACAAACCGCGTGATTTTGACCCGCCAGTCTCAAACCTGGGGGATGCTGCCGCAGGCGGTGGAATCGGGCGCGAAAGCGCTGGCGCTGCTCGAACGCACTCCCGATTTTGACGCCGCCATCCTGGATATGCAGATGCCCGACATGGATGGCTTGACGCTGGCCAAGACCATCCAAAGCAAGCCGGTCCATGCCAACCTGCCGTTGATCATGCTCACCTCGCTTGGCAGGCGTCCTGAAGATGAAAGCCAGGTGCGCTTTGCCGCTTACCTGACCAAGCCGATCAAGTCGTCTTTGCTCTATGAAGCCCTGCTCAGTGTTTTCGAAGAATTTCCCGCCGAAAAGAAAAGGGATACCATCCCGATGTTTGACCCGCACATGGGCGAGAAACATCCCCTGCACATCCTCCTGGCCGAAGATAATGTCATCAACCAGAAGGTTGCCGTCAGCATCCTGGAGCGGCTGGGATACCGGTCCGACGTGGCTGCCAACGGCCTGGAGGTGCTCGAGGCCCTGCGCCGCCAGGATTACGACGTGATCCTGATGGACGTCCAAATGCCGGAAATGGACGGCGAGGAAGCCGCCGCCCAAATCCACAAGGAATGGCCTGCCGCGCGCCATCCGCGCATCATTGCCATGACCGCCAATGCGTTGGAAGGCGACCGGGAACACTACCTTTCGGTAGGTATGAATGATTACATCAGCAAACCGGTGCGAGTTGATGAACTCATCCGCGCTTTGCTGGCATCGTCACCGCTTGACCCCAAAAAGGAGAAACCTGCATGAGCATTGATCCTTCTGCCCTGGCCCCCTACCGTGACGCAATGGGCCCGGGAGCCGATTCCTTCGTCATCGACCTGATCGATACCTTCCTGAGCACGTCAGGGCAACTGGTGGATGGGCTTTACACCTCCATGGCCGAGAGCGACGCGAAGACGTTTACACGTTGCGCGCACACGCTCAAATCCAACAGCGCCATTTTTGGCGCCCGCCTGCTTCTCAACCTGTGCAAGGAACTTGAAGCCACCGGGAAAAGCAATAACCTCACCGGCGCGTTGTTCCCTCTTATGGACCAGCTCAAAGCCGAGTACAAACTGGTCTGCAAAGAACTTGCCGCCCTGCGTCAAAGCATCGCGGCTGAGAATGCAGGGAAAGGCCCTACGGCATAGCGCCCGTAGGGTATATAATCGTCCTGTGACCATCACCACCATTTTCTTCGACCTTGACGATACCCTTTACCCTGCAAAATCCGGTTTGTGGAACGCGATTAAAGGTCGTATCAATCTCTACATGCACGAGCGGCTGGGCATTCCTGCCGATCGGGTTTCGGCCTTGCGCCGTGAATATTTTGAGCAATATGGCACCACATTATTGGGGTTAGGTGCCAATTACCCGTCGATGGATGTGCGCGGATTTCTGGACTTCGTCCATAACGTGCCGCTGCGCGACTACATCCAACCTGCCCCTGAACTGCGCCCCGTTTTGGAAGCGTTGCCTGCCCGCAAGTTTATCTTCACCAACGGCGACGCCAACCACGTCCGCCGCGTGCTCAATGCGCTCGAACTGGACGGCTGCTTTGACGGTATCCTCGATATCCTGGACATGTGGCCGCACTGCAAGCCCATGCCCGCATCCTTTGAGATGGTCTTCAAACTGGCGGGGGAAACGCGCCCGCAGCATTGCGCCATGATCGACGACCTGCCGCGCAACACCCGCGCCGCCCGCCAACGGGGGATCTTCAGCATCTTGTACGGAGCGCCCGCAGACGTTGCGCCTCAACGCTTCGCAGGAGACTTTCCCGATGCAGACGCCGTCCTGACCGATTGGCCGGCGCTGCCTGCGCTCCTCGAGGGGCGTTGAGCGTGAACCAAACTTTATCAGTACGCTGAGGACGGGGGTAAATCCAACCTCTAAAATCTAACAGAGTTGTTCTGCATTAAGGTGACAGTCACTTTGGTGCGCCAGATATAACTTTTTGGCGAAAAGCATTGCCATAAATAGGCCAAGTGACTGTCACCTTTTTATTTGGGAACAGGTCTAATGCCTAAAATCTCTGACACTTCTCATACGCCGGCGGTTTCGTAATTTCATTGTCCTTTAATCTGCCGGTGCTACCCTTGTAGCGTAAACTTTGGAGGCTCCATGAATAAATTTATCAAATACACGCTCGTGGCGTTTATCGCCATCGTTTTCCTGCTGGGGTCCTTTTCCGGCGGGGTCATTGTCGGGCATCTCATCCCGGCCAATCTGTTTGGCAATCAGGGTGTCAGCGCAACGCCGAACGAGTTGCAAACGCTCTTTGCGCCTTTCTGGGAAAGCTGGACTCTTGTTCACCAGAAATATGTAGACCAGCCGCTGGATGATACCAAGCTCATGCGAGGCGCCATCCAGGGAATGCTAGGCTCGCTTGGCGATGCGCACACCTCGTATATGGACCCGGCGGAATATAAAGATTCGAACAGTTTCCTGGCCGGTTCTTATGAAGGCATTGGCGCCTATGTCGATACCACCGGAGATTACCTCACCATCATGAGCACGATAAAAGATTCACCGGCTTTGAAGGCGGGGCTTCAATCTGGCGACAAAATCGTCAAAATCGATGGGAAAGATATGACGGGTATCTCTGCCGAATTGGTCAGGGAGAAAGTGCTCGGTCCCGCCGGGACGGTTGTTACCCTGACCATCTTGCGCGGCACGCAGGATCCCTTCGATGTCAAAGTGACCCGCGCGAAAATCACCATCGCCAGCGTGGAAAGCAAGATGTTGGGCAGCGGCCTGGCCTATGTCCAGATCAATACCTTTGGCGATACTACAACACAAGAATTGCGCGCTGCCTTGAAAGACCTGATGGCCCAGCATCCGAAAGGGTTGATCCTTGACCTGCGCAACAACGGCGGCGGATACCTGGATACGGCCGTCGAAGTAGGCTCGGAATTTATCAATAAGGGGCCTATTCTCTTCGAAAAATATGGCGACGGCACCATGAAAGAATACGACGCCACTTCGGGCGGCCAGGCTACGGATATTCCCATGGTGGTGTTGGTCAATGAAGGCACTGCTTCCGCATCTGAGATCGTCTCCGGCGCGCTGCAAGACGATAAACGCGCCAAGCTGGTGGGTGTGCTCAGTTATGGCAAGGGTTCCGTGCAGGAATGGCTGCCGTTGTCGAACAACCAGGGCGCTGTTCGCATCACCATTGCCAAATGGCTGACGCCTTTGAAACGCACCATCGACCACGTCGGTCTGACGCCGGATGTGGTTGTCAAGATGACCAAGGACGATTACACCGCCGGCCGCGACCCGCAGTTGGATTCCGCCATCCAGACTTTGCTTGCGATGATCAAGTAAATGTAGGGCGAGATTAATCTCGCCCTGCATCTGGCAGGAGACCACCCCGTAAAAACAGTGGCGCAAGGCAGCTAATTCCGAAAGACCTCAAAAAGGATGAACCCCTATGTTCTTCTTTGACATCAACTACATGATCTACATGATCCCGGCTTTCATATTGATGGCGCTGACCTCATGGTATGTGCGCTCATCCTACAGCAAATGGAGCAAGGTGCCTGCCCGCTCCGGCCTGACGGGTGCGCAGGCGGCCCAACGGCTGATCTCGGCTGGCGGGCTGTTCGGTATCCAGATCCAGGCCGTCGCCGGCGAAATGACCGATAACTACGACCCGCGCACCAAAATATTGAACCTGTCGCAAGACGTTGCCGGCGGCGCTTCGGTGGCTGCGCTGGCGATTGCCGCCCACGAACTGGGCCACGCCATGCAGGATGCGGAAGGTTACGCCCCGATGCGCTTCCGTTCCGCGCTTGTCCCGGCCGTCAATATCGGCTCAAGCCTGGGCTGGATCATGATCCTGGTTGGCCTGTTCCTGAACCTCGTCCAGATTGCCTGGTTGGGAGTCATGGTCTTTGCTCTCGGAGCAGTCTTTGCCTTGGCCACCCTGCCGGTCGAATTCAACGCATCCTCCCGCGCAAAGCGCTTGCTGAGTGATTCCGGTATCATCGTGGGCGAGGAAGAGCGGGGGGGCGTCAATTCAGTGTTGAACGCTGCTGCGCTGACCTACGTTGCCGCGCTGGTTACGGCGCTCTTGCAAGTGCTCTACTTCGGCAACCTGGTGCGCGGGCGGCGTAACTAACCATCACGGTAGGGGCGCGACGGGTTTCGGTGCGCGCAACGCGCTACATTTCGACAAGCTCAGTGCATCGCTCAACCACCCGCTGCGCCCCTACGTTATATGAAACCCCCTCATCCCCTCGCCATCCCCAAAAAACCGCAAGGCCAGCTTACCCGCGGCAAAACTGCCCGCAACCGCCTGCGCCAGGTGGACAATTTCATGCTGCTCTACGACCCCGACTTGCTGACGCGCCGCGACGGCCCCTTTGACGACGCCCTGTTTGTGGACCTCGGCTACGGGGCCGAGCCGTTTACGGCCATCGAAAGCGCCGAACGCTTCCGGCGGCTGAACCCGGCGCTCAAAGTGCTGGGAGTCGAAATCGACCCGGAGCGGGTGGCCCGCGCCCAGCCCTGCGCCGACGCCCGCACCTTTTTCCGGCTGGGCGGCTTCAACCTGCCGCTCGAAGCGGGGGAAACCGTCCGCGCCATCCGCGCCTTCAACGTCTTGCGCCAATACGAAGAAGCCGACGTGCCCTCTTCATGGGAACGCATGGCGCGCGGCGTCCTGCCGGGCGGGCTGCTCGTCGAAGGCACATCCAACCCCACCGGCGGCATCTGGGCCGCCAACATCCTGCGCCGTTTGGATGAGGGGCAGGGGCCGGCCTGGCGGCAGGAAGCGCTCGTCTTCTTCACCAATTTCAGCCTGGGCTTCGACCCCGTCGAGTTCCAGACCATTTTGCCAAAAAACTACATCCACCGCGTTACACCCGGCCAGCCCATCTTTGACTTTTTCGCCGCCTGGAAAGCCGCCGCCGTCGAAACCATTGCCATGCAAACCTGGGGATTGCGCCAATGGCACATTGCCGCCGCCGAATCCCTGGCAAAGCGCGGCTACCGCATCAACCTGCGGCGCAAATGGCTCTCCAAAGGCTGGATGATCTGGGACGGGCCGTGCGCATGATTCTTTTCCTGATCTGAGCGCGCCATACTCTGCCGTTGGCGCTTGTCCGCTTATCCGTTTTGCGCAGCCATCCGCTCCCGAATCCGCTTATGCTCAACTGCATTCAACTTTTATCCTTTGGGTGAACCCCGGCAAAGCACGGGATTGGGTGTTATCATTCCGCCATGCTTGAGACTCACACCGCCCCTGAAGTTATCGAAGCCTCCGAAACGGCGCTGGAGCCGCTCTACCGCGTCATCATCCATAACGACGATGTCACGCCGATGGATTTTGTCGTCTCCGTCCTGGAGCGCATCTTCTTTATCTCCGGGCCGGATGCAGTCAAGATCATGCTCACCGCCCATTTCCGCGGCGCAGCTTACGTCCAAACCCTGCCTAAAACCGAAGCGCAGAACCGCGTTAACAAGGCGCACTTCGCCGCCGGGCTGGAAGGCTACCCGCTTCACTTTTCAATCGAGCCGGAATCTTGAAAGGAATTTCCATGCTGGTCATCGAAAAAGTTGATACATCCAACCAGACCCAGGTCAAGCGTTTTGTGCTGCTTCCGCACCGGCTTTACAAGGATTGTCCCCAATGGGTTCCGCCCCTGAACATCGACGCCTATGCCCAACTCAACCCGAAAAAGCACCCCTTTTACGAGCACTCGGATGTCGAATTTTTCCTGGCCATGCGCGACGGGCGCGACGTGGGGCGCATTGCCGCGATTGAGAACAAACCGTTTAATCGCTATCACGGCGTCAAAGAAGCGGATTTCTACTTTTTCGACTGCGAAAACGACCCCCAAGCGGCCTCCGCGTTATTCGGCGCAGTCTTCGCCTGGGCCAAAGAGCGCGGACTGGACGCGGTCATCGGTCCGAAAGGCATGGGTCCGCTCGACGGCTACGGCCTGCTGGTCTTCGGCCAGGAACACCGTCAGACCATGACCATGCTCAATTACAACCATGCCTACTACCAGACATTGGTAGAAGCGCAAGGGTTTGTCAAAGAAGTCGATTTCGTCTCCTGCTATCTTCCCGCAAATTCATTTAGCATCCCGGAGCGCGTCGAACGCATCACCCGGCGCGCCATGGAACGCGGCCACTTGAACACCAAACATTTCAAAAGCAAGAAAGAACTACTCCAGTGGGCCGCCCGGATTGGAGTGGCGTATAACCAGGCTTTCGTCGATAACTGGGAATATTATCCGCTCACCCAGCGCGAGATTGATTTCGTGGTCGATAACATTATGGTGGTGGCAGATCACCGCCTGATCAAGATCATCACGCACGGCGAGCGGGTGGTTGGCTTCCTGTTCGCTTTTCATGATGTCTCTGCGGCCTTGCAGCGCGCCAAAGGGCATTTATTTCCCTTTGGGTTGATCGACCTGCTGACCGAGATGAAACGCACTGACACGGTGGCTGTCAACGGCATGGGCATTTTGCCTGAGTTCCAGGGACATGGCGGCAACGCCATCCTGTATTCTGAAATGGGCCATACATTGCTCGAATTCAAGCAGTTTTCGCACGTCGAGATGACCCAGGTGGCCGAAACCACCCGGCAGATGCGCGCTGACCTCAAGAACCTCAACGGCGTTGAATATAAAAACTACCGGGTCTATCGAAAGACGTTGGGTTAACTAAAAGTTGGGTACAATCATACTCATGCGTAAAATACTCCTTTTGCCGATCTTTTTTCTTTTGCTGGCTGGATGTTCCTTTGCTGTGGTGCCCCAAGAGACACCCACCCCCACGCCGCCGCCGTTTTATACGGCCACCCTCTTCCCGACCCTCACGCCTCAGCCGTCTGCCACATACTCTCCGCCGACGATTACCCCGACGATTGAGCCTTTGGACGCTACCACCAACGCCCAGGTCAACGTCCGCACCGGCCCCGACCAAAGCAAGACTTCGCTGGGGCTGATCGATTTTGGGGCCAAGGTGCAAATTATCGGCAAAGACGCCAGCGGCAAGTGGTGGCGGATCGTTTATCCGGGCGCGTCCTCCGGCGTTGGCTGGGTGACGGCTGCTTTCATCACCTTTAGCGGGGACGCAGACAAAG
>JBARBA010000629.1:0-4072 GCA_049792555.1 Anaerolineales bacterium | reverse complement strand
TTCAAAGTGAGCTTCAGCTTCGGCCCCGGACTGCTGTTTTTTCCCGTCAGCCTGCTGCTGGCCTTCCTGATCAGTTACTTTTTCGACTACATCACCGGCCTGTGCGCGTTCTACACCGAGTCGGTCTGGGGCATGAGCATCACCAAAGAAATCATGATCAGCGTGCTTTCGGGCGCGCTGTTGCCGCTGCAATTCTTCCCCGACGCCATTCAGAAAGTGCTGTTGGTCTTGCCGTTCCAGGCCATTTATTACACCCCGCTGATGATGGTAACCCGTCCCAACCAGGATACAGGCGCGCTGTTTTCCATGCTGGGTGTGCAGGCCGTTTGGGTGGTGATTTTATTCGTGCTCACGCGCCTGTTCTACAACCATGCCATCAAAGTGCTGCGCGTGGCGGGAGGCTAGGCCGATGCTTTCTTTTCGTGAATACATGCGCTTGTATTTCATCATCGAGGCGCAATACATCAAGGCGCGCATGCAATACCGCGCCGATTTCATCATCAGTTCCGTCGGGATGTTTTTCTTTAGCCTGTCCACCCTGGGTATTTTTTGGGTGCTCTTCAATTCCATTCCCAACCTGGCGGGCTGGTCGTTTATGGAGATGGTTTTCTTCTACGCCTTCTATATGATCGCCGTTTCGCCCATGCAAATCCTGTTCGACCAAACCTGGTGGCTGCGCTACGCCGTCCAGCAGGGCACATTCGTGAAGTATTATTTCCGCCCATTGAATATCATGTTTTACTTCATGTCCGAACGCTTCGACCTCAAGGGCCTGACCCAACTGGTCGCCGGGATCATCCTGCTAATCTACGCCTCCATCCAGCTCGGAATCCAGTGGTCGCCAGCCAAGCTTTTATTATTGCCGCTCTCGCTCTTTGGCGCGTCGCTGGTGGTGATCTCGATTACCGTCACCGCCGGTTGCGCGGCCTTCTGGATTACCAACGCCGGTCCGGTGATCAGTCTGGCCGCGAAAATGCGCGAATTTTCGCCTTATCCGATGAGTATCTTTGACGGTTTTTTTCGCTTTACTTTCAGCTTTATCCTGCCGATCGGGTTCGTGGCCTTCTACCCTTCGCAGATGTTCCTGCGCCCCGAACAAATCTCGCCGCTGTTGTATCTTTCCCCGCTGGTGGGCGTCCTGATGTTTGCCCTGACGTATTGGGTCTGGACGAAGGGGGTTAATAGTTATAGCGGCACAGGCTCTTAGTAGCGGACTGGTCAACGGACTCTATAACGGATTCACGGATAAGAACGGATTTGGGCAACGGACTCTTTCATGGACATCGTGCCCATAGGATGTTCACGGATAAGAATGGATTTTTTTAACGGATGATGACTCGCCTGGCCAAAACCATTATTTTCGATTTCGGCAATGTGCTGCTGGGCTGGGAGCCGCGCCGGCTCTTTCAGCGTTTCTTCCCAGAAGGGCCGCAGGCGGTGGATGCTTTTATGAGCGAAATCGGGTTCGCGGCGTGGCACGTCGAGCAGGACCGGGGACGCTCCTTCGCCGAGGCGATTGCCGCGCATAGCGCAAAGTTCCCGCAGTACGCGCATATTTTCCCCGATTACGATACGTATTACGAAGAGGCCGTCGGCGATGCGATCAGCGACAGCGTTGATATCTTGCGCAGGCTCAAGCAGGCCGGGTATCCGCTCTATGGGTTGAGCAATTATCCCAGCGAGAAGTTCATCCTGGCCCGCCGCCGGTACGAGTTCCTCGGCTGGTTCGACGACATTCTGATCTCCGGCGATGTCGGGCTGGTCAAACCAGATCCGGCTATTTTTCGCCTGCTGCTGGCCAAAATTGGGCGCGCGGCAGAGGAGTGCATTTTCATCGACGATGTGAGCGCCAACGTTGCCGTTGCGCAGGGACTGGGTTTTACAACCATCCAGTTCCGCTCCTCCGAACAATTGGAGCAGGAATTACGCGCGCTCGAAATTCTATAATTCAGGTAAAATCAAAACATGAGCGATCAACTTTCGAAAATTGTCCTTCCGGCTATCGAAGCCGAACTGCAGCGTCAAATCTCCCGCATCGACGAGGCGCGCACGCAGCCTTACCACGAGATGCTCACCTACCACATGGGCTGGACGGGCGAAGGCGCCGGGCCTGAAGCGGCGGGAAAGCGCATCCGTCCGCTGCTGGTGTTGCTGACAGCCGCCGCGTCGAACGCAGCCGGGGTGTGGGAATCCGCGCTGCCGGCCGCCGCTGCGGTGGAACTCGTCCACAACTTCTCATTGATCCATGACGATATCGAGGATAAATCCGAGAAACGTCGCGGGCGGGCCACCGCCTGGGTGAAATGGGGTGTGGCGCAGGCCATCAACGCCGGGGATGGGCTGTTGGTTATCTCCAACGTGGCGATGATGGATTTAAGCGAACATTATCCTGCCGAGATCGTGGTCAAGGCCAGCCAAATTTTGCACAACACCTGCCTGGAACTGACGCGCGGCCAGTATATGGATATGTCTTACGAGAAACGCAACGACTTGAGCGAGGAAGATTACTGGCCGATGATCAGCGGCAAGACCGCCGCCCTGCTGGCCTGCTGCTGTCAGCTTGGGGCGTTGCTGGGCGGCGCAGACGAGCCGACCCAGGACGCCTACCGTTCCTTCGGCCATTATCTGGGCCTGGCCTTCCAGGTGCAGGACGACATCCTCGGCATCTGGGGCGACGAGGCTGTGACGGGCCAATCCGTCGCTTCGGACCTGGTCGAAGGCAAAAAGTCCCTGCCGGTGCTGGCGGGACTCGGCAAAAAGGGCAAATTCGCCCAACGCTGGGCGCAGGGGCCGATCAAGCAGGAAGAAGTCCAGGAAGTTGCCCAGTTGCTGGCCAGCGAAAGCGCTTATACATCCACCCATGAAGCCGCCAAACAAATGACCGATATGGCCCTCGCCAGCCTGCGCCAGGCCGACCCGCAGGGCGAGGCGGGCGAGGCGCTGAATGAGCTGGCGGGCAAGTTGCTTGGCCGGACGATGTAAAAACTATCCACAGATACCCTAACGGGCACTCGTGACGCAGATTTTCGCAGATTTTTAAAGGTTTTACCCCGCTGCACTACGTTCCGGGGGCTTCCTGTGGCATCGCGCTGAAGAGTAAGATTGGCTTGATACGCAAAACCTGTGTCCGCCGTCCACTAAATTGGCAGGAGTATTTCCATGAAACCCGCTCTACTTGTTATCGATGTTCAAAAAGAATTCTATAAATCCGGCGCTCAAACGGCGCAATCGCTAAAAAACGCCGTCGGATATATTAATGCGGCGATTGCGCTGTTCAGGGCAAAAAACCTGCCGATTGTCTGCGTTCAGCACATGGATGAAAACGAAAAGCTTATCCCCGGCGAAGATGGATTTGAACTGCCTGAAGACTTGAATATTCTGCCCTCGGACATTCGCATCCACAAAACCTATGGCAACGCTTTTAATAAAACAGCGCTTTTGGGCAAATTACAGGAACTCGGCGTCGATACCGTTATTCTCACCGGTTACTGCGCCGAGTATTGCGTGTTGGCCACGTATCGTGGGGCCGAAGACGTTGACCTGGCGCCCATTATTTTCCGCGGCTCCCTGGCGAGTGGCGTCCTGGAGAATATCAAGTTCGTGGAAAACGTGAGCGATGTGATCTCTTATGGAGCTTTGAAAAAGGTTTTGGGATAAAACGGTTGCTACAGGGGGTGAGCCAAACCGTCCCATTTTTTGATGGGTGGGCGCGCAGGGCTGGTCGCTGAATGAATTGGCGGACAAACTGTTTGGCCGAACGATGTAAAAAACGTCTTCATCTTATCCATAATCTTATGACGAGAAAACCAGTTGAAAATTAAGACACCCCAAAAAATCTTGCTGGGCATAGCAACCGTTTTCTACACATCTTTTCCTGTAATGTTATTGGTTTTCTGGTTGCCAATACTTTTGAGTTTACAAAGTTCGAAAACACCAACATTCCCTGATCCGGCCTTTGTTCAAATATTTGCCATATCAATGTGCATATTTGTGCCACTACAATTTGTTCTTCTGATTTTCTATTTAAGCCACCTGTTTCGGAATACTTTTATACCGAAAGACGCTCGTATTG
>JBARBA010000628.1:0-8992 GCA_049792555.1 Anaerolineales bacterium | reverse complement strand
TTGCAAATCAAATAAAAAAATTTTACGGCTCTACTTATAAGGAGAAAATATCATGAAATACAGACGATTTCTTTACCTGGTACTGATTGTGACCCTCATCGTGGCTGCGGTCCCTGCATTTGTCAACGTAGCCCGGGCGCAAACCACCCTTCCAACAGCTTCCCAGGTGGCAGCCCAACTCAAGGCCGGCATAAACCTGGGAAACACGCTCGAAGCGCAATGCGGCGAAACCGCATGGGGCAACCCGGTCGTTACCCAAGCATTCATCGACAGTGTCAAAGCCGCCGGGTTCAATTCCATCCGCATTCCCGGTGGTTGGGACTGCCACGCCGATCAGACAACCTATGTGATCGACCCGACATGGATGGCGCGCGTTACGCAGGTGGTGGATTACGCCATTAACGACGGGATGTATGTGGTGCTCAACATCCACTGGGATGATGGCTGGCTGGAAAACCACCCCACGTATGCAGACCAGGCGGCAGTCAACGCAAAACAAAAGGCCTACTGGACCCAGATTGCCAACAACTTCAAGAACTACAATGAGCATCTTCTTTTTGCAGGCACAAACGAGGTGCATTTCGATTACAACGCGCCAACCATGGAATACATCACCGTGCAGGAGGCGTACCTGCAAACCTTTGTGGACGCTGTGCGCGCGACGGGCGGCAACAACGCCTCGCGCACCCTCGTTGTGCAGACCTACAACACAAATATTCAGAATGGCCTGGATTATTTCACCATGCCCACCGATACCATTGCCAACCACCTGATGGTCGAAGTGCATTTTTATGATCCGTGGGGCTTCACCGGTAGTGGGGACTGCCAATCTTGGGGCGCACCCTACCCGGACCAGCCTGCATGTGATTGGGCGCAGGAACCCTATGTTGACGACGTGTTCCATCAAGTCAAGACCAAGTGGATCGACGCCGGCATCCCCGTCATCCTGGGTGAGTATGGCATGGGCGTGCGAACGGGTCTCAACCTCGATTCCCGGTTGTACTACATCGGGTACGTCACCAAATCCGCGGTTGCCAACGGAATAAAGACGTTCTTATGGGATACCGGCGACGCGGCATCTGTCTTTGACCGTACTACCGGAGCGGTCAAAGACCAGGCTTTGTTGAATACCATCATTACCTCATCGGTGCCTTGCACGACCTGCACCGGCACGCCGACCCGCACCCCCACCAAGACCGCAACGATCACGATGACACCCTGCTATACCTGCGGAAACTTCGTCGTGTCGATCAAGGGTGGCGGCACCGATAGCAACCAGCAGACGGCTTTCTCCTTCACCATCAAAAATGCGGGCGCGAGCGCCGTCTCAGGCCTCTCGGCGCGCATCTACTTTACCACCGAGGGCGGCAACGCCGCATCGGCCTACGCGCTTGAGAAGTATTACGACGGATCGGGAACGGCCACCATCGGTTCACCGGTGTGGCTTTCGGGCAACACCTACTACTTCCCGATAAGCTTTGGCGCAACCTCGTTGGCCGCCGGCGCGACCTGGGAATTCCAGACGGATTTACACCTGGGCAACTATGGCACAAACTACGATGGCAGCAATGACTGGTACCACAGCGGCTATGCCGCCGGCGCGCTGCCTGCGGCTTATACCACCACCAACTACATTCCGCTCTACGTTAACGGCGACCTTGTCCTGGGCACAGACCCCGGCATGGGCCCGACCAACACTCCCGGCGCATCCAATACCGTTACCAAAACCCCGACGATTGGCATCACCGCCACACCAACATTGACGCTCGCTCGCACCCCGACCCCAACCGTCGGGGCTTCCAACACGCCCACATTGACGCCCGTCGTGACGACACTCACGCCCACCAAGACCAATACCCCGGTTCCGGCCACGCTCACCCCCACCAAGACGCTGACCCCGGTGATCTCTTTAACCCCGACCCGCACCTACACCACCGGCCCCACCAACACCAGGACGCTGACGCCGATCCCGCTTACCCCGACTCGCACCTACACTGCCGGCCCGACCAGCACCCGAACATTTACCCCGGTGGTTACTGTGACCCGCACCCCAACCATTGGGGCTTCCAATACCCCGACGATCACTCCCACCATCGGCGGCGCATGCAGCCCGGTGACATCCACCATCACCGCCCCGTTCTCCTATGACGGCGCAGGGACGTTCTGCTGGCAGTCGAGCAACCTCGGGTCCTACCTCAACTCGTGGAACCTGACCAGCCTGACGATCAACGGCGTGAATGTGACCAACCTGTACGTTGCATCCGGTTCCTATCCGGCCCAGATCGGCGGTTACTGGTATGTGAGCTACAACAGCGCCGTCTCCTACGGCCACTTCGAAGCCAACAAATAATCACCGTAGGGGCACGGCGGGGGTCGGGCAAAAAGGGATACTCAGCTACCACCGCCGTGCCCCTACGACTACCAACGCCGTGCCCTACGGAAAAATTCAAAAAAGGAAAATACCATGAAACGCAAACAAATTCTTTATCTGGTTGTCATCATCGCCCTCCTGGTTGCCCTGGTTCCGCTTACCTTCAGGGGAGTCCAGGCCCAGACCACCCTCCCGACGGCGGCCCAGGTGGCCGCCCAGATCAGGGTTGGCTGGAACCTGGGGAATACGATGGAGGCCCAATGCAGTGAAACCGCTTGGGGCAATCCGGTTGTCACCCAGACGCTCATCAACAGCGTGAGGGCTGCCGGGTTTAACGCCATCCGCATCCCCGCTGCCTGGGACTGCCACGCTGACCAAACCACGCTGACGATCAACCCGGCCTGGCTGGCGCGCGTCAAGCAGGTGGTGGATTATGCCGCCAATAATGGCATGTACATCATCCTCAACATCCATTGGGATAATGGCTGGCTGGAAAACCACGTTACTTATGCAGATCAGGTAGCGGTGAACGCAAAGCAGAAGGCCTATTGGACCCAAATCGCCAACTACTTCAAGAACTACGACGAGCATCTTATCTTTGCCGGTACCAACGAAGTCCACCAGGATTATGGCACGCCGACCGCGGAATATATCGCCGTACAGCAATCGTACCTCCAGACCTTCGTGGACGCCGTGCGCGCCACCGGCGGCAACAACGCCTCGCGCACGCTGGCCGTCCAAACCTACAACACGAACATCGCATTTGGCTTGAGCTACTTCACCATGCCTACGGATACCATCGCCAACCGCCTGATGGTCGAAGTGCATTACTACGATCCCTACGACTATACCCTGAATGGGAGCGGCCCCTGCCTGGCCTGGGGTGCCCCGTATACGCAGTATTCGGATTGCGCCTGGGCGCAGGAATCCTACATGGATAACCAGTTCGCCCAGGTCAAGGCCAAATGGGTCGACGCCGGCATTCCCGTGTTCATTGGCGAGTACACGGTGGCCGTACGGTCCGGCCTTGACCTGGCTTCACGGCAGTATTTTTTCAAGTACATGAATAACTCGGCGCGCCTTAACGGCATCAAGACCTTCTTCTGGGATACCGGCGATGCGTCTGGCCTGTTCAACCGCAACACCGGGGCGATCACCGATCAGGGCGCGCTGGATGCCGTCCTGCAAGGCGCAGCGGTTGCGGATACAAGCGCCAATTACACCCTGACGGTAACCACCACCGGTTCGGGAACGGTCAGCCGCAGTTCTGCAGGGCCGAGCTATCCTGGCAGAACGTCCGTCACCCTGACGGCAAATCCGGCTGCCGGTTACGACTTCGCAGGTTGGGGCGGCGACATGGGCGGGGTGACGAACCCCCTCACCGTCAAGATTACGGCTCCCATGACGGTCACGGCAAAATTCATCGTCTCGGGCAGCGGCGGCACCGGGAAGGTTCTCCGTGAGCATTGGAACACTGGCGGTGGAAGTATTACCGACTTGACGTCAAACCCCAACTACCCCAACAATCCAGCCAGCAGCGAATACATCACTTCTCTGGACCTGCCTGCAAATGCGGCTGAGAACTACAGCGACCGCATTCGGGGCTATATCTACCCGCCCACGACCGGTGCCTACACCTTCTGGATTGCCGCCGATGACAACGGTGAACTGTATCTCAGCGCCAACGCCGACCCGGCCAACGCCACGCGCATCGCTTACACGTCAGGGTGGACGAATTATTTCGACTTCAATGCGTCTGCCACGCAGAAATCGGCTTCCATCAACCTTACGGCCGGTCAGAGATATTACGTCGAGGTGTTGTATGTCGAACAGAGTGGCAACGATAACCTGGACGTCGTCTGGCAGGGGCCGAATATCCCCATGTCGCCCATCGGCGGCGCTTACATCTCGCCGTTCGCCCCCTCGGCGGTGACCAGTACTCCGGGAACCCCCAATACTCCCACCAAGACGTTGACCCCCATTGTTGCCACCCTCACGCCGACCCGTACCTTCACCCCAACCACAATTACCAATACACCCACCCGCACTTCGACCACCGGGCCAACCTTCACCCGCACCCCCACCGCAACCACCGGGCCGTCGTTGACTCCCACCCGCACATCCACCGCCGGGCCGACCTCCACACGCACCAGCACACCGACGATCACTCCCACCGTCGGCGGCGCGTGCAGCCCGGTGACATCGACCATCACGGCTCCGTTCAGTTATGACGGCGCAGGGACGTTCTGCTGGCAGTCGAGCAACCTCGGTTCTTACATCAATTCGTGGAACCTGACCAGCCTGACGATCAACGGCGTCAACGAGACCAACCTGTACGTCGCCTCCGGCTCCTACCCCGCCAAGATCAACGGTTACTGGTATGTGAGTTACAACAGCGCCGTCTCGTACGGGCACTTCGAAGCCAAATAATTTGTCGTAGGGGCGGGTCTCACGCATGCATGCGCACGGCGCAGGCAGACCCGCCCATCCTGCCATATCCTTCTCCTGGCAGGACGGAGAATCCCAACTCTGCCCTCCAGGAGAAATTAAACGAGCAGGGGCGGGTCTTGGACCCGCCCCTGCTCAATCTTTTAATGCGCCTTTTTCAATCAACGCCAGGCGCTTCAGGTATTCAAGATTATCGGCAAGCGCGATTTGGTCGCCAACTTGTTGGAAAATGGCCTGCGCTTTTTCAAAAAGTTCCCTGGCTGCGGCAAAATCTAATTGCCGGGACGCCAGTCGCCCTTGAAGATTGAGCGTCCAGCCGATGCCCATCCTCTTCTCTAATTTTTCAGAAAGCATCAGGCTTTCTTCTAGCACAGTTTTGGCTTGCTCAAGATCACCCTGTCGCAAAAGCAATAGGGCCAGGTCGCGTAAAACCTGCTCCACTGCCCAATCATTCCCGATGGCTCGAAAGGTCGACAAGCTTTCCAGCAGAATTTCCCGGCCTTTCGCCAGGTCGCCGAGCTGGGAAAAAAACGCGGAACGATGGCCCAGCGCCCAGGCAACTTCCTCCTGGTCGCCCAATTCGCGGAAGATGCGCAGGCTTTCTTCCGTCGCTTGCAAGGCTTCGTCGTATCGATTATGGTGGTAAAGCTCATTGCTCATACATTGGAGCAGCAGGCCGACCAACCGTCGGTCTTCGAGCTTCCTGGCAAGGCGCAGCCCTTCTTCGGCCAATGCCCACGATTTCGGACGGTCATTTTGGCGGGAAGCTAACCAGTAGGCGCCCCAGAGCGTCTTCATCCGCGCCGCGCTTTCCAACTGTGCGCCCTGCGCCAGGGCGCGATCCGTCCACGTTTCAATTTCATCCCAGAGGTTGAGCATATTGTAGTAGCGCCAGGCGGCCCCCAGCAGGCAAAAAGCCATCTCTGTCTCTTTTTGGTTGAGCATCCATTGGAGCGCAGTCTGCAAGTTCTCGCGCTCCTGTTCGATGCGGCGCATCCAATATAGTTGATCGGGCGCGCCGGTGTGCGGCTCGGCTTCGAGCACCATATCCAGGTAGTATTTGGCATGGCGGCGTTGTGTTTGTTCGGTCTCATCGCTGCCCGATAACCGGTCCAGCGCATATTCGCGCACAGCCTGGAGCATCTGGCAGCGCAACTCGCCGTCCACGCCCAGCGACGTGAAACGCACCAGGCTCTTATCGGCCAGCTTCTCCAGGCGGTCATCCACATCGCCTGTTTCGCAGACGACTCGCGCCGCCTCCACGCTCCACTCGCGCCCAAAGACGGCCAACCGCCTGAAAAGGACTTGCTCCGGCGCAGGGAGTAATTGATAGCTCCAGTCGAAGGCATCCCACAGTGTTTTCTGGTGCGCGGGCCTGCCTTGCGCGTTATCTCGCAGGAATTTCAGGCCACGCTCCAGGCGCGGCAATGCCTGGCTGGATGGGAGCAGTTTGACCTGCACGGCAGCCAGCTCAATGGCCAGGGGCAGCCCGTCCAGGCGGTTGCAAATGCCGGCAATGGCCTCCTTGTTGGCGTCGGTCAGGGCAAAGGCGGGGTAACGCGCCTGCACGCGCTGCACGAACAGGTCGATGGCGGGCCAGGCGTTCAGTTGATCGAGCGGGGGCAGGTGATCGGGGTCGGGGTGAGGCAGTTCGGACACGTCGAAGCGGTGCTCGCCATAGAGATTGAGCGCTTCGCGGCTGGTAACCAGCGCTTTCAGTTCCGGCGCCGTTGCCAGCAGTTCCGCCACCAGCGCCCCGCCGGGGATCAATTGCTCGAAGTTATCCAGGATCAGCAAGATTTGCCGGTCGCGCAGGTAGTTCTTGAGCGCGTCGATCAGTAATTGCGTTCCGTCGGTTTCGATGTTCAGGAAGTGGGCGATTTGCGCGCCCAAAAAGGCCGGGTCGTTCACGGCTTCGAGGGGGATGAAGAAAACGCCGTCGCGGAACTGGCCCAGCAGTCGCGCGCCTGCGGTCAGGGCCAGGCGGGTTTTGCCCACGCCGCCAAGCCCGGTCAAGGTCAGCAAGCGCGCGTTGGGACGTTCCAGGATGGCGATGACGGTTGCCACGCTTTCCTCCGCGCCAACCAGGGATGTAAGCGGCGCGGGCAGGCGATGCACTGAGCGCGTTGCGCGGGAATCCTGCGGCTGCTCGATTTTCCACTCGTTGAGTTCCGTCGACAAAATCTTGAGCAGGCCATTTAGATGGACGAAATACTTGCTATGGGCAACGTGGAGCTTGCTGGCGTAGAACAGGGTCGATGCTTCGGGGTGGGCCAGCAGCAGGTCGAGCAGTTGTTTTTGGCTGGAAGCCAGGGGAATGGATCGCAGGCGCTCGATCACCTGTTTTTCCCCGCCGCGTTCCTCCATCCAGGCGCGCCAGGGTTCGGCGTAGACCAGGCGCGTGGGGTGGCGGCGCAGACCGAGCAGCGCCTTGACGTGTTCTTCGTCCCAAATGGCGGGAAGAGATGAGGGGGGCATGGGTGACTCTCCAGGAAAGGGTTGCCGGGTTCCTTTGTGATCGTTGGCAAAACGGGCGATTCCAATTTTACTCCCGCAGGATGTATTGCGCGCTTTTCACAAAGCGGCGCTTCCCAACCCCGCCCTGCCAAAGAAACAACAAACGTGGAGCGGCGCAATCTTGCCGCTCCACGCTATTTTTAATCCGTCACCTCTGTTCAGCGCCGCGTTACACCCTCCAGCGGCAGGCAGATCGTGAAGGTGCTGCCCACTTTGAGCGTTGAAGCCACCGAAATCTGACCGCCCATGTTCGTGACAAGCTGCTTTGCGATGGACAATCCCAACCCGGCCCCCTGGTGCTCACGCTCGACGTAGTCGCTGCCGCGCCGGAAGGCTTCGAAAATATCGGGCAACTGTTCGGGCGGGATGCCGGGGCCGGTATCGGTTACTTCGATGCACAGGATCTCTTTTTCGGGACAACCCCACAGCAGCGGACGCCGCCAGGGATGCAGGCAAGCCTGATCGTTTTTTCGAACGGGCCGGGGCGCGGCATCCGTTTCAATCAGCGATTCCGTGAAAGAGTCCGCTGAAAGAAAAGCCCGGCGGCGGTCGCTGAAACCGCCGCCGGGCATACTTACAGGGTCACTCCCAACCAGGTTACGGGCAAAGATTCTGATAAATGTCTCTTCCAATTACCTGGTTTACATCCAAAAAGGAGATATTATCTATATCGATATAACCCAGTTTTTTTCCATCAGGCGACCATGTGGGAGACTTGCCACCCTTGATGTTTGGAATTATCACGTCACATTTTCCTTCCGGGTCTATCAAATGCAAAACAGTAGAATATTCTTTTTCCTCGTATACTTCAAATGCAATGATGTTTCCTTTTGGCGACCATACCGGAAAGTCACTCCTATCATTTTCAGTAACCTTTTTTGTTTGCTGCGTTTTGATATTCACAATATACAGATTACCATGAGACCCTTGTCCGAGGGAAAAAACCAAATATTGACCGTCTGGCGACCATGAAATACCCCAAGTGAAATCCACTTTATCGGTTGTGTAGATCGTCTGTACTGCATTTGTTTTCGCATCAACCAACTGTAGGTCGACTTTTACTATTTCATTGGCGCTGTTTCTTTCCTGATGGAGCAGGGCGATTGTTTTTGCATCTGGCGACCATGCAGCATCGCCGAATTCCATCAGATATTCTGATGATTTATTCTCTATATCCATTTTCCACCACCCGGCCGTTTCAAACCCTGGTGTAGATCCTGCTGATAAGATTAGGGTACCCCTGCCGTCAGGTGTCCATTTTGCTTCAAAAAGTTGTCCGGGTTGTTCTTTTGCAAGGATATTCTTTTGTCCAGTTTGTGTGTCAAGGATATAGACCTCGCTTCCTCGGTTTGTAAGGTTCGGGGGGACTGTTACTAGGATTTTATTCTCATCTGTTGGCGACCAAACGATTCTTTGCGCTTCCGGGATTCCACGTGAAGAGACAACAGTAATCCCATTAGCGCCTTCAAATGGTGTGCGACAGCCAGCAAGGAAGTTCATAAGCATAAGAAATACTATGAGTATTTGAATTGGGTGTGTTTCAAATGAGTTGAAAGTCTGGTATCAATAAAGTGAATTTTGGCAAACCACTTTGGAGAGAAAACCATGGCTTTCAACTCGCAGACAATTATACAAGACGTTCGTGCAGACTTTGAG
>JBARBA010000627.1:0-1512 GCA_049792555.1 Anaerolineales bacterium | reverse complement strand
GATGAAGACAAGCACTTTTTTATCCACCGCCCTTTTTGGATAATTTTGTGCTGGCTCGCTCTTTTGGCGTGAAAAGAGCGGGCCTATAGTATAATTTTTCTGCGCCTGATCGAGCGCCCGCAGGGCAAGCCCGGCGGCAAGCTGTTGCTTAACACCTTCGAAACGCAACGCGCAATACAGATTTTTTTCTCACCCCATTCCCCCAACGGCGGTCAAACATGCAATTTATACCCACAAAAATACCAGATGTCGTTTTGGTCGAACCGCAGGTCTTCGAAGACTCGCGCGGTTTTTTTATCGAAACCTACCAGGCCCAAAAATTCAGCCGGGCCGGCATCGAGTGCAACTTCGTACAGGATAACCATTCCCGCTCGAAACAAGGCGTTCTGCGCGGCCTGCATTACCAGATCCGCCACCCACAAGGAAAGCTGGTGCGGGTGGTGGTCGGCGAGATTTTCGACGTGGCGGTGGATATCCGCCGCTCGTCGCCGACCTTCGGCCAATGGGTGGCCGATATTCTCTCGGCGCAGAACAAACGCCAGCTATGGGTTCCCGTCGGGTTCGCGCACGGGCTTTACGTCCTGTCGGAGTGGGCCGAAGTGATCTACAAAACGACCGATTTTTACGACCCCGAAGGCGAAAGGTGCATTGCCTGGAACGACCCCACCCTGAAAGTCGAGTGGCCGACCCTGCCGGGCGGAGCGCCGACGTTATCGCCCAAAGACATGAACGGCAAATCCTTCGAGACGGCGGAGGTCTTCGACTAATGTTCACCCACCTGCTCGTCACCGGGGGCGCCGGTTTCATCGGCTCCAACTTCATCCGTTACATAATGCAGACCCAGCCCGACGTTTCCATCCTGAACCTGGACCTGCTGACCTACGCCGGCAGCCTGGAAAACCTGAAAGGCCTGCCCGCCCAGGGCCGCTACGAATTCGTCAAAGGCGACATCTGCGACCAGGCGCTGGTCGAAAACCTGTTGCGGCGCGGCGAGATCGATGCCGTCGTCCACTTTGCGGCTGAAACGCACGTCGACCGCTCCATCGTCGGGCCGGGCGCGTTCGTGCAGACCAACATCGTCGGCGCGTTTACGCTGCTCGAAGCGACGCGCAAAGTCTGGTTGGGGGAACGCAAGGCAGATGACAAAACCGTCCGCTTTCACCACATCTCCACCGACGAGGTCTTCGGTTCGCTGACGCCCGCCGCGCCCGCCTTCGAAGAGACCACGCCCTACTCCCCCAATTCGCCCTACGCGGCCTCCAAAGCCAGCAGCGACCATTTGGTGCGGGCATATTCCCACACCTACGGCCTGCCCGTCACGCTGACGAATTGCTCCAACAACTACGGCCCTTGCCAATTCCCCGAAAAACTCGTTCCGCTCATCATTTTGAACGCGCTGGAAGGCAAGCCCCTGCCGGTCTATGGCGACGGCCGCCAAATCCGCGACTGGTTGTACGTGGAAGACCACTGCGCAGCCATCTGGCAGGTGCTGCAAAACGGACAGACCGGCGC
>JBARBA010000626.1:0-4125 GCA_049792555.1 Anaerolineales bacterium | reverse complement strand
CCAATCCCCTGCCTGCCGGGCAGGTCAAGCGCGTCACGGCTACCTTGCCCGAGGAATCAATCACCTGAGCCTGCGGGGCGGGTCGGGAGACCCTGCCCCAACCCCTGCCCCAACCCCTATCCCAACGGCGTTCAACCCGAAGGATGAAAATTGGCGGCAGCGCATCATTTGGCGGTCAGCCCGTAAGTCAGATTAACTCCGATTTACGGGCCGGGGTCGATCACCGAGATTCCCAAAGACCCACACTTTAGCGAACCGCGATATTGTACCCATAGTGGTGGTTGAGCATTTTATTTTTATATCAGAAACATCCCGGCCTGCACAGGCCGGGATGTTTCTATCCCTGTGGGACGGGCCTGGGCATATGCCCGCAAGGGCAGGCCCTGGCCCAACGGGCATGGACAGGCTTTATGCAAACAGCGAGGCTACCTTCCTGGGGCCTGCCAGGATATCTTTGGCGACCACCAGGTAGCCGTCCTTGTTGGTGGTGAGCGCCCATTCAACCAATTGGATCTGGCCTTTGTCGATCTCGATCCCGGTGATGCAGCGCGGATGGATGCAGGAGCCGTCATTGAAATAAGGCGGTTTGCCTTCAGCAGCGAAGCTGGGCCGGTGCGTGTGGCCGCAAATGGTCGGCTGGTTCTTTTCCTTGACCCACTCTGCGATCTTGTAATCCAGGATATCCCGCTTCTTGAAGTTTTTCGCGGGACTGGTCGGGTCGTCCACCCCGATCAATTGGAGCGGACGCCATAGGAAACGGACCATGAATCGGTTAAATTTCCACCACTGGTCGGCAAACAAAATCCCCTGGTGACCATGCACGAGGAAGATCTTCCCGCCGGTGGGGACGTGTTTGAGCAACAACCCCTCATGCACCTGGATGCCGTTGAAGAGGGGTTCCTCATTGCCGGTGCAGTCGTCGATGTAGGAGAAAAGGGTCTTGGCAGCCGTTTTCGGATCGGCGCGTTCCTTGTCGTGGTTTCCGTAGATCAAATGGAACCGTCCGGCGAGGTGGAAGTCGCGCAGGCGCTGGAAGATGTGGCTGTGGGCGTAGATGACGTCGGAGAAGCGCCAGTTTTCGTACAATTCGTCGCCGTCGCCGAGTTCGAAGTAAGTGAAGCCTTCCCTGAAGTAATAATCCAGGGCATGGAAGAACAGGCTCTTGTTTTTGGCAAAATCGTCTGCCCAACTGTTGTCGCCGCGATGACAATCGCTGAAGAAGATGAACCTGGATTTGTCGTCGAAGGGGATTTCGTGGGCAGATTGGAAGACTTCGGTAAGACGGGTGGATACGGACATGGTTTTTCTCCTTTTTTCGCTTCGTGATACTCAAAGGTCGGGGATACAGCAGGGTTGTCAGCCTGCCAATTCTTCGATGTGACTCAGCGCGGCAGAGACGGTCACGGGTAATTTATATCCGCCGCCGTGCGCCGACAAAACGGGGCAATGCGCAGCTTGCGCCGCTCCCAGGACCAATCGCGTCAGTTTGCGAAAGTCGTCGTCGCGCCAATCCGTAATGTCTTTGCCGCAATCGTCCTGGTGGGAGTCGTAGCCTGAGAATACCAGGATGATGTCCGGCTTCCACGGCAGGTTTGCCAAAGCGGCTTCAAAGGCCGGGATACTTTCGGCGGCCCGGTAGAAGCGTCCTTTCAGGTTGAGTTCGGCAAACTCATCCGCCCCGTAGGCTTGATGCAGGATCGGGATGTTGCAGTGCCCCACTTCTTCGGCTGCGGCAGTCGTCCCGTTTTTCAAGCTGCGCGCAAAAGCCATGTACAGGTCTGCGACGCTGTGGATGCTGATGCAATAGACGCTTTTATCATTGGCAAAGATGGATTGCGTGCCATCGCCGTGATGGATATCCCAATCGACGATTAAAACATGCGCAAAACCTTTTTCCTGGGCGTAACGCGCCGCCGTCGCCAATGGATTCAGCAGGCAGTAGCCGTGTCCCCGGTCGGCGTAGGCATGGTGTCCGCCCAGGCAAAAGCAATAGGCGCGCTCCAGCTCCCCGGCGCGCATCCGGTCGACGGCTGCGAACATGCCTCCCAGGCCGTACAAATATCCGGGCAGGCAATATTCAAAGCCGAGGCATTCCGCGCTTAAGCGGGGCATTTCTTCAGGCGCTTCGTCCCGAGCCATCTGCTGTAGTTTCTCAAGGTAGAGCTTGTCATGGACGCGCAGATAGTCGTCATACTGCGCTTTTCGCAGGGGAAGTTGAGGGTATTCCTGTAGCGCGTCTGCCAGGGCTTGCCACACTTTGTCGTAATATGGCAAGGAGAAACCCTCGAACATTATCTGTTCGCGCGGCTTTGAAGTCAGGATTGTTTCAGGATGGAAATAAACGGCAAATTTTGTCATGGCGTCACTCTCGCTGTCTTTCGGCAACGACCAGGAATTCCCCCGGCGCATCCCGGTCGTCTTCAACCGGCGCCAGGCTGTTCAGGTTGAAATCGCGCGTCACCATAGGCGACCCGAAGCCGGATGCAAGCAGCAATCCGGCCATCTCCACCCCGGTAACGTAGCGGCGCAGTGTGCGGATTTCTTCACGGCTCCCGGAGCCGTCCGTGAAAACCTGGATGCGCTCCTCGGTGCAGTCATCCAACATCCTGCGCCGGTCACGCAGGTGGACGTCTTCCCCACCCACGCGGTACGCGCCCTTGTCAATCCACTGCCCTGCCATTTCAGGCCGGCTCAAAAGGCTCGGACAGAACAGGTGCAGTCCGATCCTGGCTCCCGGTTCCAGGCTATTGGCGAGATGCCTGAGGAGTGTACGCTGGTCTTCCGGCGCAAGGAGATAGTTGAAGGTGTAGTAGGTGACAAGCGCCAGGCCATACTTTTCCGGCAGCGCGCCGTCCACGAAGTTGTGGTGCAGCAGCCTGCATTTCCCGCCCAAATGCGCGGACTCCAGTTTGGCTTTGGCAAGCAGCAGCATCTCGTCGGAAATATCCACGCCGGTAACGGTGTGGCCCGCGCGCAGCAAGGGCAGGAGCACCCGTCCGCTGCCGCAGCCGACCTCCACAACCGGCGCACGACAGGCCGCCGCCAGCCCCAAATAGAACGGCATATCGCGGTCGTAATCGCCGACGTAGGCGTCGTAAAACCTGGCGAACAGGCTGTAGGTCGTTTGATCCGTCATGGCAACTCAAGCATCCAGGAATCCCGGCGGCCTGTCGCCGGTCGTATATGGCTTACCGGGCGTCCTTATGCCGGTGAGTCCCGTCGCAGAGGGGCTTGTTTTGGGAAAGCCCGCAGTTGCACAGCGTCACACGGTTGCGCGTCTCGAAGGCTTTGCCGTCGGCGCGCTCGATCGGGATGGCTCCCGTCACCCAAAGCGGCCCCGCAATCGGGCCGTCGGAGGTGATTTCGGTGGTGACCGCCACCTGCGCGGGCAAATCCGGTTCGATGTCGGTCTCGCTTTCGTCCACCGAATAGGTCAAAGCGCCCGAAGGGCAGCGTTCGACCATCGCCATCACCTGGGCGCGCACGGTGGGATCGTTGGTGGCGCGCGCCAATTGTTGGATATGGGCCATGCGGGTGCCGCAAAAACCCGACTCCATGCACAGCGTTGCATCGACCCTGACCAGGATGTTCGTGCTGCCGGGATACATCCTGCGGCGCGTTATGCTTGCCTGGGGGTCGGCGGTCTCCTTGCCATTGAAGTCTATTTCGCAATGCGTGCCGTCGCAGAACGGCTTTTCGTTGGAGTGGCCGCAGCGACACAGCAGATAGTTCTCAGGCGTCTCGATCGTCCCGGTCTTCTGCCACGTCAGCGGCTCACCGTATTCCGAGACGATTTGAGTCTTGCGCACCAGGGGAATGTTGCCCTGAACCGCGTAAGGGCCGTCTGGTCTTACGATAATCTTCTTCTTGTTATCGTTTTGGTGTTCCTGATTGGTAGTCATGGGTTTCCTCAATATTCCTGTAGTTGGACGGAAGTCCTGGCCCTTCAAGGGCTTTTTGATTCTTTGGCGTCACCCGCGCTTCCGGGCCTCGACGAATACTGGCATTATATGACGGTTTTGTATCTTTTCAATATTTGGGGGAAATTGTTGTTGTAAGGTGGTTTCGACACCTGCACTCCCGAAGGGACACCGGGACAGGTGTGCGTTCGGCGCAGTGTACGGC
>JBARBA010000625.1:0-2371 GCA_049792555.1 Anaerolineales bacterium | reverse complement strand
ATTGTACTTGGCGAAGAGAGCGCCTCAGTCCGCGACGTGGTTGCTGACCTCCTGACCAGCGGCCATAAGCAGATTTTGCTGAATCTTGCCGGCGTCGAATACATCGACAGCATGGGCCTTGGTTCCCTGGTCGGAGCCTTCGCGACCGCCAAGAAACACGAGGGCGAATTGAAACTCTGCAACCTCCCCGATAAGGTCGCCGACTTGATGCAGATGACGAAACTCTATACCGTTTTCGACATCCTGAGCGACGAAGAGACGGGTGTGAAATCCTTCAGCACATCGGCAGCTGCAGCCAAGCGCTGAGTTGCCACAGGCCGAAGTGTGGTTTTGCGAAAATGAACTGCAACTCCATTCAAGCAACCCCTTTGATTGACGAAATCTGAAAGCGTTTTGCGCCCGCCCATTTTTAAGGGGTTTATCGGATATCCCGCACCAACCCGGATGCCGAATATGGAGGCCCGGCAAATTTGTGCGCTGGGAGGCTATCTCTGAACTACAAACCGCGAATTCTATTCTTCTCAACGCATGATTCAACACGCAGCCAGATTGCCGAGGGTTTTTTCAATAAGTTTGCAGGCGAAGAGTTTCAAGCCGTGAGCACGGCGCAATCCCCCGAGGCCGCTCCCCTGGCACAGGATGTGATGAACGAGGTCGGAATCGATATCTCGGGGCAACAAGCCAAACAGATTAAGGACTCGTTCAAGGAACATTTCTCGTATGTCGTCAGCATTTGCGACGCCTCAAAAGAAAAATTTCCGGTCTGGCCGTTCACGCGGAACATTGTTCGCTGGAGTTTGGCAGACCCGGAATTGGCCAAGGGTTCTACCGAGCAACAGAAAGAAGTCTTTCGTCGTGTTCGCGATGAGATCGGCCAGAATGTCCGGCAGTTCCTGGCGCACCTGCGCAACCAGCAAACCGCACAACAGGCTTAGCACGCATGCCGCGGGCCACAGCAAAGCTTTCAAATCGGCTGGCCCATTCTTGAGAAACGCGGTTAGGGTGCTGGAACGCTTGCAAAGGATTGGCTTTGGTTTTTGACTTGATCGAGTTCCTCGCGTAATTGTGCCGCTTCGCCACGATACTTTGTGGCCTCCACTCGATACTTGGTGGCGGGGACGCTCCCAACCGCATTGAATAACTTGGTCATCGCATCGTTCTTGCCCTTGCCGGTATGTTCGAGCTGGTCAGCGAGATCGTCCTGGCCTTGTGCGTCGCCCTCCAAACCAGCAATGCGGCGCTGAAGATCGTCGATCTCCTCCCATCGTTGGGCCCGCGCGATGGCCGCGTCGTTGACGCGCGCGGTTGCGTTTTGCCACACCCCGCGTTCCTGCAGGTCGTACGTAAAATCCTCAAGATTCCTTTTGCCGTGGAGATTGCCCTGGTCGGCTGACAATTGGTACCAGGTTAAAGCTCTGGCATCGTCGGGCTGCACGCCCTGTCCGTTCTGATACATCCAGCCAAGTTGATTTGCCGCGTTGCTGTTCCCGTGTGCCGCGGCTTCGACGAACCAGGACATGGCTCTGGCAAAATCGGCCGGCACGCCAAGTCCATTCTGGTACATATAACCGATATTTTCCTGGGCGTCGTTGCTGCCGAGTTGTGCGGCTTTGTTGAACCAGCCGAACGCCTCAGCATAATTCTTCGGCTGGCCCCATCCATTTTCGGCCATAAATCCCAGTTGGTTTTCCGCGTCGGCGTTTCCGTGGCCGGCCGAGCGGAGATACCAGGCATGGGCCTGCGCGAAGTCCTGTTTGACTCCATAGCCGCACTGATAAAAGTAGCCGACTTGCTTTTCCGCCTGCGAGAGATTCTGGTTGGCCGCTTTGCGATACCAGTCCAAGGCTTGCTTGTAGTCACGTTTTACGCCAACGCCATCCTCGTAAACGCCGCCCAGATTGTATTGCGCGAGCGCATAGCCCTGGTTTGCTGCGGAACGATAATAGGCCAGGGCGCGTTTGTAATCCCTGGGCACACCAAACTTATGTTGATACATGCTTCCCAGTTGATTTTGGGCCGGGGCATAGCCTTGGCTTGCGGATTTGTCATACCACAGCAGAGCCTGGGAATAATCCTGGGGAACGCCGCTGCCGCGAAAATACAAGTTCGCCAGGGCAAACTGCGCCTGCGGGTCCCCGCTGGTGGCGGGGCCGCTCAGAGTTTGGACGTCATTGTCTACTTTTGCTTCTGCCGTCTGGGCAGCGGTCTGCGCAGATGCTTGCCCTAAACCGGCGTAAGTCAGTGTAAATAAAGCGAAAGCTGCAGCCGTAGTAGTCCTGGTCCGAAAGCTCATAGAGACTTTCCTCCAGCCTTCTCTAACCTGGCAGACAGAGGGGCCCCTAACGATCGGCCGCTGGTCCCAAAGCGCCAG
>JBARBA010000624.1:0-6065 GCA_049792555.1 Anaerolineales bacterium | reverse complement strand
CCGCCAGATGTAAGTCGGACACTTGCACCGAACGCAAGTGCGGTGTTGCCAATCCGACTTACTCCAGCCTAAACACCGCAATCTCCGGGCGGCAGTTGAAGCGGACGGCGGGCCGGATCATGCCCAGCCCGCGATTGGTGTATTGGAACATCTCCCCCACCCGGTAAAGACCGGTAGGATATTTACGCCCCAACCAGGGAAGCAGGGGCGGCGGGAAGAACGGGACGACGACCTGTCCGCCATGCAAGTGACCCGAAATCTGCAAATCAAACTGCCCGGTGGCAGCAGAGCGGTCGGCAAAATCGGGTTCGTGCGCCATCAGGACGGCGCAATCTTGCATGGACAATTTGGCGATGACGGCCTTGAGATTGTCATGCTTTTCCCAGACGTCATCCACCCCGCAAAGATACAAGCGTTCCCCGGCTTTCTCGAAGGCGAAAACGTCATTGCGCAGTTCGCGGATGCCGGTCTCGCCCAGGAAACGATGCACCGCTTCAGGGTCGGTCCAATAATCGTGGTTGCCGAGAACGGCAAAGGTCGGGAAGCGCTGCGCAAGGGAGCCGAACATCTCCCGGACAGCGTCCAATTCAGGGGCCGGCGGGCCGGAACCCCCGTCGATGAAATCCCCGGTCAGGGCGACTGCGTCCGGGTTTTGGGCGTAGAGCAGTTCCAGGGCGCGCTGCAGACCCTCCGGGGTCAGCCAACTGCCTAAGTGAAAGTCAGTGACCTGCGCCAGGCGGAAACCGGAAAAGGCGGCAGGCAGGCGGCGGAGTTTGAGATGGATTTGCGTAACGTCGATCCAGGACGGTTCCACCAACGCAGCATAGAGTGCGCCTGCTCCGATTTCGACTGCGCCAACGGTTAATAACTTTAGAAAACCGCGCCGCGAAAGACGGCGTTTGGGCAAAGCGGGGTCGCTGCTGTTCATTGCATTGGGCTGTAGAGCGCCCGGTAGATGGTATAGGTTTCGTAAATGCCACGGATGTAATCGCGCGTTTCGGCGAAGCGGATGGCTTCCAGCAGCAGGTCGGGGTCGCCCTTGGCGAGGCCCTGCCAGACCTGGGCGTTGCCCGGCCCGCCGTTGTAGGCCGCCAGCGCGGCATAGATATTTCCGTCAAACACATTACACCTGTGGTTGAAATACCAAGCGCCCATACGGATGCTGAAATAAGGACTGTACAAATCACTCTGGCTGTAATTGGGCGGCCAACCCATTTGTTTTGCGATGTCTGCCCCGGTGGGTGGGATAATTTGCATCAGACCGTTGGCGTTGGCAGACGAACTGGCAAACCCCTCGAACAGGCTCTCCTGCCGGATCAGGCTGGTGGTGAAAAGCGGGTCGATGCCATTTTCGCTGGAGGCGGGCCAAACAATATCGGCGTAATACAAACCATAGCGCGCGTGCTTGAAATAAACCGGCGCATTCAGGCTGGCGGTTTGATCGTCCATCCCGGCCAGGGTCAGCACCTGACGCAGGGCAAAGATGGCCGGGCGATAAAGCCCCAGGTCAAGCATATAGTTACCCAGGCGGAAAGAATCGGCGGGGTTCTCCTGGACGGCCTCGCGCAGCGACTCGAATTCGACGCGGGCCTGGTCGTACAAACCCGTTTGCCAGTATTCCGTTCCACGCCGCAAGCGCGGATCGGAAGCAATGGCTCCCAGGCCGGTCAGGTCGGTATCGGGAGAAAGAGTGAACCTGACGCGCAGCCAGGCGGCGGCGGTAGTCCGTTCAGCGCCCAGGTCATAATTTAAATTATTGGTTGGCGCAGCTGCGAAGGGCGCGCGGTTTTCGAGCAGGTCGCGGGCGCGCAGGCTGTAGTAACCACTCGAATCTGCCAACTGGGCCTTCTGCCAGGCGGATTGGGCGTCCGTCGAATCTCCGCTGGCCTGGTAAGTTTTCCCGATCCACAGTTGCGCGCGCGCCTGGGCGGACGAATCGGCTGCAAGCGTCAGCGCGCTTTGAAAATCATCCAGCGCTTGTGGATATTTCTCCTGCCGGTAGCGCACGATGCCGGCCTGGAATATAGCCTCGCCAAGCGAACTATCCGACGGGTATCGACTTGGAAGGGATTCCCACAAGGCGGCGGCCTCGTCCAGTTTGTCTCCGTACTCGTAGATGCGCGCAGCTTCCATCAAGTAGCTGACGATGAGCGGCGATCCGGTGGCGGTGGCGGCATAATCCTGCAAACCTTGCGCGGCGGCGCTATAGTCCTGAAGATTGAGCCATTGTATGGTTGCCCTTGCCTCCCAGGCATCGGCCCAATGGTCGTTGCTGGAATACCGGGTAATAAACTTGTCCCAGGTTGCAATTGCTTCTTTGTAATTGCCCAATTCGCGCTGGGTCAGCCCCAGGTAGTAAAGCGCGCTGCCATCGTTGTCGGGATGGCTGGTAATATAACGGTTAAGAGCAGTCAGGGCTACATCGTAATGTCCTTCACCGGCGTAATAGTCCACCAACCCGCGGTCGAAATCGTCCACGCTTTGGTTTGCGTTGACCAGATTATACAGCGCCGAGAATGCGTAGACGGATTTGGGGTAATTTGCTACGGCATGTTGCCAGCGGCTGTAGGCTTCGTCCGCGCGGTTGAGCTTGATCAAGGCGTTGCCTGCCAGATAATCCATTTGCGCTTTAAGATAGTCGTTATCGGCAGCGGCAGAGATTTCATCATATAAGGTCAGGGCCGTGGCAGGGTCGCCGCCGTTCAGGTAGGAATTGGCGACTTTGACTTTGACGCCCGTCGGATCGAGTTGCCCGGCGGCGGACATGGCAGCCTGGTATGCGGCCAGGGCGTCGGAATAATTGGCGAGCGCGTAGAACGCGTCTCCGCGCTGTTCCTGCACATACGCATCCAACAGGCCGGGGCGCAGTTGCAGGTAAGCGTTGTATGCGTCGGCTGACTCCTGATAGCGGTTCAGGGCGGAGTAGGTCTCGCCGAGCAGGAACCAGGCGTGGATGGCCTGCGGGCTGTTCGGGTAGGTCTGCGTCAGAGTCCGCAGGGGTTCGAGCGCCGCCGGGTAGTCTTCGTAAAGGAAATGGGTCTTGCCCAGCCCCCAGAGCGCATCCGCGCGGACATTATCGTCTGCGGCGGAGGCCAGCGCAAGCTGGTATTCGTCTTGCGCAGGAGAATAATCGCCGTCCGCCAGCGCCTTGTCGCCGGAGGCAATGTCCAGCGCCGGGACCGGTGTGGGAGTTGGTGTGAGCGAGGGGATCGGCGTCAGCGTAGGCGTCGTTGTCAGGGTGGGGGTAGGGCCGGGGGTGGGTGTGGGAGGCGGGGGAGTCAGTTCGGGCAGGTTACAGGCTGTCAGTAACAGGAGTCCCGCCAAAAGCGCGAGCAGTTTCGGTTTCATCCGGTGCTTATACTGCCTTAACAGGGGAGTTGTCAATGCTTTGACAAATGCCCTGTCCCATGTTAAACTACGCCCGCTCACAACGACGCCCTCTGTGGGCGTCGTTGTTGTGTCTGGCAACAAAAGTGACTGTCACCTTTATTATTCTACAGAATGGAATTTTTATGGATATTTTGCTCTCCGGCTCGGTTGCGTTTGATTACCTGATGACTTTTCCCGGCCTGTTCCAGGAACAGATTTTGCCTGAACGGCTGGCTTCGATCAGCCTGTCCTTCCTGGTGGACAGCATGTCGCGCCAGCGCGGCGGCACGGCCCCCAACATTGCCTTCACCCTGGCCTTGCTCGGCGAACGCCCGCGCCTGATCGCCACCGTCGGGGAGGACTTCGACGAATACCGCGCCTGGCTCGAAAAACACGGCGTGGACACGGCCTGGGCCAAACTGGTTCCGGGCAAGTACACCGCCTCGTTTTTTGCCACCACCGACAGGTCCAACGCGCAGATCGCCTCCTTTTACCCCGGAGCGATGGCCGACGCCGCGACGCTATCCATTAAAAGCGTCGAAAAGCGCCCCGACCTGGTGGTGATTTCCCCGACCGATCCCTCGGCGATGAAGCTGCACGCTGCCGAATGCCGCGAACTGGGCATCCCGTACCTGTACGACCCGTCGCAGCAGGTGCTGCGACTGGAAGGGGAAGAGATTGCGCAAGACATGCAGGGCGCGCATTTCCTGTTTGTCAACGATTACGAGTTCGGCTTGATCTCCAAGAAGACCGGCCTCGACCT
Source organism: Anaerolineales bacterium (assembly GCA_049792555.1). GTDB lineage: Bacteria > Chloroflexota > Anaerolineae > Anaerolineales > Villigracilaceae > UBA5195. Next base: position 1,933 of record JBARBA010000624.1, on the reverse strand, counting down.
GGACGGGATGCTCAAGCGCGTCGATATCATCGTCGTCACGCGCGGTGAACACGGCGCGAGCATCTATGCCGACGGGGAAGAGATCACCGTCCCGGTGGTGCCCGCCGACCGGATCATCGACCCAACCGGCGTGGGCGACGCCTTCCGCGGCGGTTTCCTGACCGGGTACGCGCACGGCTGGGACTGGCAGGTATGCGGTCAGATGGGCGCTGTGGCGGCCACTTACTGCATCGAGCAAAACGGCACGCAGAACCATCGTTATACACGCGAAGAATTTGTGCTGCGCTTCCGCAAGCATTTTGACGATGGGGGTAAGTTAAGAGAATTAGAGAATAGAGAGTAGACCATTCGTAAAACCAGCTACTCTCGCTCTCTTTTCTCTTTTCTCTACTCTCTATTCTCTATTCTCTATTCACTAAAACGGAGTAAACATGACCAACTGCGATATCAAGGATAAAAGTCTGGCCGAAGGCGGCCGCCGCCGCATCGACTGGGCCGAACGCGAAATGCCTGTTTTGCGCCTGATCAAAGCGCGTTTTATCAAGGAACGCCCGCTCAAGGGTCTGCGCGTCTCAGCCTGCCTGCACGTCACCACCGAGACCGCCAACCTGATGACCACCCTGCAAGCCGGCGGCGCGGACATCGTGCTGACGGCTTCGAACCCGCTCTCCACGCAGGACGACGTGGCAGCGGCGCTGGTCAACATCTACGAAATCCCAACCTATGCCATCAAGGGCGAGGACAACGTCACGTATTACAAGCACATCTCCGCGGCGCTCGACCACAAGCCGCAAATGACCATGGACGACGGCGCGGACCTGGTCTCCGAGATCCACAAGAACCGCCGCGAACTGCTGGACGGGATCGTGGGCGGCACCGAAGAGACCACCACCGGCGTTATCCGCCTGCGCGCCATGTCGGTGGATAAAATGCTCGAATTCCCGGTGATGGCCGTCAACGACGCGCTGACCAAGCACCTGTTCGACAACCGCTACGGAACCGGCCAATCGACGCTGGACGGCATCATCCGCGCCACCAACGTTTTGCTGGCGGGCAAGAACTTCGTCGTGGCCGGCTACGGCTGGTGCGGACGCGGTCTGGCCTCGCGCGCGCGCGGCATGGGTTCGCTGGTGATCGTCACCGAAGTGGACCCGCTCAAGGCCCTCGAAGCCACCATGGACGGCTACCAGGTCATGCCGATGATGGACGCCGCCAGGATCGGCGACATTTTCTGCACCGTGACCGGCGACATCAATGTGCTCGACGCGCGTCACTTCGAAGTGATGAAAGACGGCGCGATTGTGGCCAACTCCGGGCATTTCAACGTGGAGATCAACATCCCGGCGCTGGAGAAGCAATCCGTAGGCAAGCCCAACCTGGTGCGCCCGTTCGTCGACCAGTACACCACCAAAGATGGCCGCAAGATCAACATCCTGGGCGAAGGCCGCCTGATCAACCTGGCCTCCGCCGAAGGCCACCCGGCTTCGGTCATGGACATGTCCTTCGCCAACCAGGCGTTGGCCGCCGAGTACATGGTCAAGAATGCCGCCAAACTCGAAAAGAAAGTCTACTCCGTGCCGGAAGACATCGACAAGGAAATTGCGCGCCTGAAACTGGCCGCCATGGGCGTCAAGATCGACGACCTGACCCCGGAGCAGGTGAAGTATTTGAATTCGTGGGAAGAAGGAACTTAGGCCAGTTTTCAGTTTTCAGTGATCAGCCTGCCCCCGCAAGGGGGTAAACAGTAGAAAAGCCCCGTAGCAGAAACGCTGCGGGGCTTTTTTGTTTGCGGTTCCCTTGATGCTGGTATTGCTTTGTAGTACCATTTCCTGTATCATCTCAATCATCGGTGGTTTAGCGATGCCCTGAGTTTATCGAAGGGTAGGCGGCGGTGCTGTTCTGCCGCCGTACACTGCACCGAACGCAGTGCAGG
>JBARBA010000623.1:0-4875 GCA_049792555.1 Anaerolineales bacterium | reverse complement strand
AGTTTTACCAGGCCACCCAAAAAGACCTCTCGGTGGTGGCATCCGACATCACCCAAAACATGAAATTGGTGCTGAATCACCGCACTGCGCCCAAAGTGCCTGTGGTTTGGGCGACGCGCATGTCGATGAACTTTCCACTGGTTTGGCAGGAAGTTACCTGGCAGGCTGAATGGGGAACTTATCGCGGCGCTGATATTTCCGGCGACCGGGTAGTGGATGGCGGGCTGGTCTCCAATTTCCCCCTCGAACTTTTTGTTTCGGATGATGAAACCGTCGTCGAGGTGATGGGGCCGAAAAAGCATGACAACGTTCTGGGGTTGTTGATCGACGATGATATCCCCGTTCCCAATGCCCCACCGCAGCCTCAGGAAAAAGATTTTCTCACCGACCTTACCGAATTTGCCACTATCCAACGACTGTGGGAACTGGTCGACACCATGACCAAGACCAATGACAAAGCGGTGGCTACGGACTTCGAGGAACTGGTCGCGCGCCTGCCGGCCGGCGGCTACACCACCTTCGAATTCGACATGACCGATGAACGCCGCAACGCCCTGATCAATAGCGGATGCACAGCCATGACGACTTACTTCGACCATCTCAGTATCACCTCGTTCTCCATAGGCCCCGGAGCCGGCCCAACCCGGACTGAGATCGCCAACAAAGTGGCGTTGAAAATGCTAAAGTAAAGCGCAAGGTATTCTGAGCGGGGCAATTGCCCGGATTCTTCATTTCCCCTGGTCGCCTGGCCGGGGGAAATTTGTTCATGCGGCAGACGCCGGTTCGGTGAGCCGTGTTACAATCGCAGAAATTCGGGAATTCCGCTTTTCAGGAGACCTGCCATGACCACACTCCAAATCCGCGCCAAAGGGACGATCACCCTGCCGCCAGCCTGCGCAAAAAATATGGGTTGGAAGAAGGCGCAATGCTGACTGTCATTGATATGGGGGAAGGCACTTTTATGCTGACCCCCAAAACCAGCAAAGTCATGGAAAGCGCAGATAAGATTGCCAAAATGCTCAAAGACGCCAATGTGACGCTTGAAGATCTGCTCGAAACGCTGGACGAGGAACGCGAAATCTATTACCGCGAACATTACGCCAAAGAATAAGCTCTTTTTCGACAGCAGCGCCCTGGGATCAACGCTGATGACATCATGCCAAAGCACGTCCATGCCATTGTCTTCGAGAAGGATTTCGACACCCCCGCTCTGATCTTAAAACCACATTTGGTTTAAGATCACCTACCCCACTTTTCTTAAAAGTACGCCTACTTTTAAGATCACCAACCCTACTTTTCTTAAAAGTACGTCTACTTTTAAGATCACCGACCTTGCTTTTTTTAAAAGCACATCCACTTTTAAGATCACCGGCCTTACTTTTCTTAAAAGCGCGCCTACTTTTAAGATCACCAACCTTACTTTTCTTAAAAGTACGTCAACTTTTAAGACCACCCTCCCTGTTTTTCTTAAAAGACTCCATGAACGGCGCTCACAAAATGGCAGGGCGGGGTGTAAGGCGCAATTAATTCGGCCCTGCGTTATTTTCAAGTCAGATATCAGCATTGCAATAAAAATCCTGGCGTCTTCATAGCGCCGGGATTTTTGTCTTAATTTCCAAAAACAATCGTTAAACGCCTGGCCTCGTCATAGAACGAACGCGCCGCGAAGGGCGGATCGCCGCGCCGCATCTGGTGGATGCGCCCAAGAAGGACAGGCAAATCCTCCACGACCGGGATCTCAGAAAGACGATTAAATGGGAGCCACTCCGGGGTCCCTTCCGGCGACGGTTTCACCCCGCCTTCAAGCGCCTCGCCGCTGAAAACATACAGGCAAATGCCGGGGTTTTGCCCTGTATCCACAATCAACGTTCCGCACAACCACAAATCGGCCGTCAGGCCCGATTCTTCAAAGAGTTCGCGCCTGGCGGCAGACAAAACGTCCTCCCCACGCTCGACATGCCCGCCCAGGCCATTGTATTTGTTCGCCCACAGCCGCTTGGTCGGCGCGCCTTTCAGCAACAGGTACGAATCGGCGCAGCGCAGGAAGATGGCGGTGCGTGGAATAAGCATGTAACGGTCGAGCGTAACACCTTGATCGGAAGATGGCATTTTAGATGTTTGACATAAGAGGTTAAAGATTAGTCGAAAAAGAAGCCCTGGGATGTTTTCATCTCAGGGCTGATTCTTTAGGCAACTGCCTTACGGACTTCGTCAAGATGACCGGCGGAACCCAGCTTACCGTTCTTGTATGCGATAAACTTGGCATATTCGGCCATAAAGATCTTGCCCACCGGGCGCAGGTCAAACTGGTCAGGATGGTCGCGGAAATATTCGCGGTGGACGCGCGTCCACACCAGGCGGCCATCGGTATCGATATTCACCTTGGTCACGCCCAGCTTGGCGGCGCCCAGGAACTGGTTATCGTCCACGCCTTTGGCGCCGGCCAGGTTGCCGCCCGCCTTGTTGATGCGCTCGACTTCATCTTGCGGCACCGAACTGGAACCGTGCATGACCAGCGGGAAATTGGGCAGCACTTTCTGAATATCCGCCAGCACGTCCAGCCGTAGCGCCTGGGTGCCGCTGAATTTGAATGCGCCGTGACTGGTGCCAATCGCCACTGCCAGTGAATCGCAGCCGGAGCGTTCGACAAATTCGTGAGCTTCCTTCGGATCGGTCAGCTTGGCATTGGCCTCGTCCACCGCGACATGCTCCTCGACGCCGCCCAACTGGCCCAGTTCCGCCTCGACGACCAGACCCTTGGCGTGTGCTCTGTCCACAATACGACGGGTGATTTTGATGTTGTCATCAAAAGACTCGTGGCTGGCATCGATCATCACCGAGCTGTAAAAACCGCTGTCGATACAGTCATAGCAGGTTTCCTCATCGCCATGATCCAGGTGGACGGCAAAAATGGCATCCGGGAAGACTTCATTCGCCGACATAATCAGCCCTTCGAGCATCTTCTTATGGGTATAAGTGCGTGCGCCTTTGCTGATCTGGATAATAAAAGGCGCTTTGCTGTCCACACTACCCTGAAACAGGCCCATGGCCTGCTCGAGGTTGTTAATGTTATAAGCGCCGATGGCATACTTACCGTAAGCCGCCTGAAACAGTTTTTTGGTTGTAACAATCATGTGCGTATTCCTTTTTTTTATACTTGAGATTTAGCCACAAAAAAGCGCGCAGGTAAATTGCAACTTTCCCCGTAAAAGACCGTACATGCTAATGCAGCCCACAAACTGCTTGATTATACCCATAAACTCAGGCTATAATGAGTGAAACTGATTTTACCCCCACGCCTTTCTTGAAATCAGAGCATGCGCCCCACAATCGCGACAATCGAACCGCGACTCCCTAACAGGGGCAAGCGCCCGTCAAGGACGCGAAGAAAAGATTTTAAACTTCGTGTTTTTCGTGTACTTTGTGGATAAAAGACTTTAAGAAAAGCGTGTTTTACCCCACCTATTTTGCAGGAGGCACCATGAGTAACTTTTTTGAGCGCGTTACCGGAGATCAGGATCCTATCAAGAAGCTGGCTTCGTACATCCCCGGCTTCAAAGGCTACGTGGAACGGGAAAACCGCCGCGCCGCCGACAAATTGATGCGCGACACCATCGCCCGCCGTTTCGAGGAGCTATACAAGCGCCTCTCGGCTCTACAGGTTGACCTGATTAACCAGGGCGGCATCGAGTACGTTGATGACCTGGAAAAGGCGGCTTTACTGATGCGTACTTTCACTGACAAGGTGCGAAACGCCACCTATGGTTACTCCGGTCTCTTTGACGCAGTCAAAATCAACGAAGACGAACTGGCGAAAATCTACGCCTACGATGCCGCCTTCTTTGATACGGCCGACGCGATCAAGAACGCCATCGATACCCTTGAAGCCACATTGAGCAATACCGAGGGCTTGCCGGCGGTCATCCGTAACCTGGTGACGTTGACTCGCCAGGCTGTAGACGCCTTCGACCGCCGCTACGAAGTCTTTAGCGGCACGCCAAAGTAGAGCTTCACTCTGATTTTTTCCCCAAAAGCGTACGGAATTCGCATTTCGTGCGCTTTTATGCTTTAATTGCAAAAAAGCAACGGGGCGCGGTACAATGGGGGCTGGATGTTTCAGCAGCAAGGTTGCTCAAAGAACACCCCACCCCCAAAATGGGTCAGGCAAGTGATTACCGGTACGTGTGCCCTTGCGCGGACGATGAAAAGTTGAGCAGAAAAAAAATGAAAACGAGGTTATGATGGCAAAATACTCCAAGTTCGAACGCAAGACTCCACAAGCGCGCTACACAATCCACCCGATATGGACCGGGATTGGCTTTCTGATGATCATCATCGTACCGATTATGTCATGGGCAGGGGCAACGGAAGCCGTGAATTTTGCCTGGGCACAGGGCTGGTCATTGATGCGTAATTTTCCGATGTATTTATCGCTACCGGATCTGCTGAATATTATTCCGGGAATAAGCTTCATTACCGGAATCGCAAACCTGCCCGCCCTGGCGACGTTCTTCGTGATCATTTTGATTATTCTTACAGGCATACTGTCTTTTGCCTACGCGGCTGTTTATCGAATCGTTGGCCCGCCGCGTTACTCATCACAAGATGAGCCTGCCCCGCGCGTCAAGACCAAAAAGTACAGGCGTTAAAATTTATATAAGAGAGCCGGCTGTCAGATGTCCGGCTCTTTTCATTATTCGCCAGCCATTGGCGCCTCGCCTTCCCCTCCGGCTTCTTCTCCCAACTCCATTGCGGGAGATTCTCCCTCACCTGAAGCCTCGTGTTCAGCTTCCTGCGCAGCCTCTTGCGCTTCGGAAATGGCTTCCTCTTCCACTTCGGTCTCTGCGCCCTCCCCCTCTTCGCCCTTCTCTCCTT
>JBARBA010000622.1:0-4835 GCA_049792555.1 Anaerolineales bacterium | reverse complement strand
CCCTGCCAGATACCGCCGCCCGCAAGACCTCGCTACAAGGCATGGTGGTGGCCCTGGTCAACTCGGTCTCGGAAAAAATGAAGGGCTTCAGCCGCAAGGAAACGCTGGATTACTACCAGAGCATCATGGAGCGCGCCTGGCAGCAGATCGCCGCCGCCGGGACGCCCGAAGTCCAAAGCCAGTTGTTCGACGAATCGATGGAATGGACCATGCTCGACAAGAATTACGACGACCGCACGCGCCGGGTCTTCACCGGCCCGGTCTTCGTGCCGATGTGGTGGGGAAACTACGACCCCGGTTACCGGCCGGCCAGTCCCGCGCCGATGGCTGCGGGCATGCCCGGCGCAGGCGGCCGCGCCACCCTGCCCGGGGCGAACATCGCCGCCTCGATGGTCAGCGGCGCGCAGAACTTCGCCGGTCATGTCGTCGGCGACGTAGGCGCATTTACATCCGGCGTCACCAACCGCACCAACCCCATCCCGGTCTCAACGAGCAGCGGCTACAGCGGCGGGGGCGGCGGACATTGCGCCTGCGCCTGCGCTTGCGCCGGTTGCGCCTGCGCCTGCGCCGGCGGCGGACGGTAAACCCAACAGCCATGATCCCCCTGCGAAATATTTTCCTGCGCCAGGCCCCGGCGAAATCTCCAACGCCCGGCGTCCACCATTACCAGCGAGAGAACGGCGACGAGAAGGCGCGCATCCACCTGCGCCTCGACCCGGATGGGCACGGCACGCTGATCGTCAACGCCAGCCGCATCCTGCACCTGAACCCGACTGCCGCGCTGATGGCTTATTTCACGCTGGAAGGGATCGACGAAGAGCAGGCCGTCGACGCCATCCGCAGGCAATACCACGTACACAAGCAGCATGCCCGCCTGGACTACCGGGCGATCCAGGCGCAACTGGACGAGTTGCTGCGGCCCGACGGAGCCTGCCCGGTGCATGAGTTGGGCCTCGAAACGGTCATGCCGTTCAGCGTCCGGCCCACTGCCCCCAACCGCCTGGATTTGGCCCTGACCTACCGTTGCAACAACGACTGCGGCCACTGCTATAACGTCGCAGGCCGCAACCTGCCCGAACTCTCCACCGGCGACTGGAAACGCATCCTCGACCGCGCCTGGGAGTTGGGCATTCCGCACATCATCTTCACTGGCGGCGAGCCGACCCTGCGCGCCGACCTGCCGGAGCTGGTAGCCCACGCCGAAAGCAACGGCCAGATCACCGGGCTGAACACCAACGCTCGCCGCCTTTCAGACGAGCGCTACGTCGAGGCGCTGGTTGCCGCCGGGTTGGATCACGTCCAAATCACGGTTGAATCCTGCGAAGAGAACATCCACGACCAGATGGTGGGCGCGCGCGGCGCTTTCGCGCAGACCCGACGCGGCCTGGAAAACGCCCTGTCCAGCCGGCTCTACGTGATGACCAACACCACCATGCTGCAAACCAACGTCCACACCATCCCCGCCACGCTCGATTTCCTGGCAAAGGTCGGCGTCCCGACGGTGGGCCTGAACGCGCTGATCCATTCGGGGCGCGGCGCATCCGCCGGGACGGGCCTGCCCGAAACCGACCTGGCCCCGCTGCTGGACGCGGCCCGCGAAAAGACCGCCGCAAGCGGCCAGCGCCTGATCTGGTACACGCCCACGCAGTACTGCAACTTCGACCCCGTCGCGCTTGATCTGGGCGCGAAAGGCTGCACAGCCGCCCTGTATAACCTGTGCGTCGAACCAAACGGCGACGTGCTGCCCTGCCAGTCGTACTACCGCCCGCTCGGCAACCTGCTGACCGGCGAGTGGGACGCCATCTGGAACCATACGCTGGCCGTCCAACTGCGCGAAAGGCAGGCCCTGCCGGAAAAATGCGGCGGCTGCTCGCTGCTGGCCGAATGCGGCGGCGGCTGCCCCTTACAATTCGAGTCGGTGGTTGAGTAGGCGGCGCTCTCCAGCCGCCGTATCGAAACCACCCTACACAAGGAGTTCTCATGACCTCATTCCCCGACTTCATCCGCCAACACTTCGGGCGCGTGCAACCCTTCCCCGCCGGGATGCACCATTACCAATCCAGGCCCGACGAGTTGCCCTACCGCCTGCACCTGCGCACCGAAAAGGACGGCAACGGCATATTGATCGTCAACGCCGCCACCGTGCTGCACCTCAACCCCACTGCCGCAGAGTTTGCCTACCACCTGATCAAACAGACCCCGCCCGCAGAAGCCGCCCGCCAGACGGCCGCCCGCTACCACGTCAACCGGGCCGCCGCGCTCAAGGACTATGGCGATTTCTGCGAGCGCATCCGCGCGTTGATCGACACGCCCGACCTCGACCCGGCCATGTACCTGGATTTCGAGCGCGTGCTGCCGCACTCGCAGGAACTCAGCGCGCCGCTGCGCCTGGACTGCGCCCTGACCTACCGCCTGCCCGCCGGGGCCTCCGTCGAAGACGCCCCCGTCAAGCGCGTGGAGCGCGAATTGATTACCGAAGAATGGCAAGCCATCATTGACAAGGCCTGGGCGGCCGGCATCCCGCACCTGACCTTCACCGGCGGCGAACCCACCCTGCGCGACGACCTGCCCAAGCTGATCGCCCACGCCGAGAAGAACGGACAGGTGTGCGGGCTATTGACCGACGGCTTGAAGCTGGCCGACGAGCAATACCTGCAAACCCTGCTACAGGCCGGGCTTGACCACCTGCTCTTCATCCTGCAACCCGATAACGCCGCGTCCTGGCAGGCGCTGGACATCATCCTGCCGCAAGACCTGTACACCACCGTCCACCTGACCATCACGGCGCAAAACCTGAAAGCCGCCGGTGACGTGCTGGAAAGATTGGCCGAGTTTGGGGTCAAGTCGCTTTCGCTCAGTTACGCCGACGCCGCGCTGCACGAGGCCGCGCAGCCCTTGCAAAACCAGGCCGCCGCGCTGGGGCTGACCCTGCGCTGGGACCTGCCCGTGCCCTACTCGGCGGAGAACCCGGTCGCGCGAGAGACCGTCGAAGACGGCGTCCTTTCCGGGGCCGGGAAAGTCTGGCTGTATGTCGAACCCGACGGCGACGTGCTCCCCGCCCAGGGCATGGCCGACCAGATTTTGGGGAATTTCGTAAGAGACCCGTGGGAGAAAATCCATCAAGGCTAATTGCCCCTTAAACAAGCCGCTGACGAGTGATCATTCGTCAGCGGCATTTCGAATGGGAATGACAGGTGACTCAAATGAAAATTGGCGTTGTTTTTCCGCAAACAGAATTCGGGAACGATCCCCTTGCGATTCGCGATTATGCCCAAACCGCCGAAGGCCTGGGGTTTACCCATGTGCTGGTCTATGACCACGTGCTGGGAGCCAACCCGGAACGTCCGGGAGGCTGGTCAGGTCCGTATACCTACCTGACTCCTTTTCACGAAGTCTTCGTGTTATTGAGTTATCTGGCCGGTATTACCCAACGACTGGAATTGGTGACCGGGGTGGTGATCCTGCCCCAGCGGCAAACGGCCCTGGTGGCCAAACAAGCCGCCTCGTTGGATGTGCTGAGCGGCGGCAGGTTGCGACTCGGTGTGGGGTTGGGATGGAACGAGGTTGAATACACGTCTCTAAACGAGAACTTTCACAACCGCGGCAAACGCATCGAAGAACAGGTGGCGCTCCTGCGCCGCTTGTGGACCGAGCCGTTGGTAACTTTTACAGGAAACTGGCACACCATCCCGGATGCGGGCATTAACCCGCTGCCGGTGCAGCGGCCCATCCCCGTGTGGTTTGGAGGCTTCGCTGAAGCGGCCCTGCAACGCGCGGCCCGGCTGGCCGATGGCTGGATTATCTTACAACGCAGTGCGGCTGAAGCCAAACCGGCGTTGGAGATGCTGGATCGTTTCCTGGATGAGGCGGGACGCTCGCGCCAGGGTTTTGGCCTGGAGCCGCGCATCTCTTACGATGCAGGGAATCCCACGGCTTGGGAAACGGCCTTGAGCGAGTGGCAAGCCGCAGGAGCCACCCACCTTTCGCTCAATACCATGGGCAGCGGCCTTCAAACACCCCAGGAACATATTCAAGCCATTCAGAAATTCGCGCAAGTGGCGCTCAAATAATAGATGAGGAGACTACTGAATAAGTCCTTTTTCAAAAAGCCACTTTGCAACATGTCCAACCCGACAGCGACGTGCTCCCGCCCAGAGCATGGCAAAATGTGTGTTGGGGAATTTCCTGAAAGACCTTGGGAGAAAATCCATCGAGCGAGGTTGATTGTGCCGGTGGTGACGTTCAGGCTCTTTGTTAGCCAGCTATAGGAAGAAAAATGGGAAACAAACAAAAGTCCCTCGGAAAAATTCTAATTGCAGATGATGAAACCTCTCTCTTAGAAATATTAGGTATCATTCTTGAAGAAGCAGGATATGAAGTGTTGCTCGCAGATGGCGGAGCAAAATGTATACAGCTAGCCCAAGAAAAAAAGCCAGACCTAGTATTGCTTGATATAAATATGCCAGATATAGGTGGAGAGAGAGTACTTGAAGAAATAAAGAACAGACAAATCCCAACTCGTGTCATCATGTTTACCGGTTACTTTAGAGCAATAGAAGATGCTATTAAGTTTATCAAAGCAGGCGCTTGCGATTATCTTCTCAAACCAGTCGAAGTGGATGAAATACAAAATGCTATTCAACGAGCCTTAGTCCTTGAGAGTACAATAAACTTAGTATCAAGCAATCCTACGCCCTTAGTAAATAAACTTATGGCAGAAACCGAAGAATTACAGCATCGGGCAGCCGAATTGTCGGAGCAGGTTCACCATCTCCAAATAAAAGACAAGTGGAGCAACTTGCTAATAAGGCTAATTTATCTGTTTGCTGCAAGTC
>JBARBA010000621.1:0-4513 GCA_049792555.1 Anaerolineales bacterium | reverse complement strand
CCCCCGAAGGACGTCCGCTGTTGGATGCGCCGGGGGGTAATTTGCTATATACGGCCTGCGGCGCACGGCTGTGGACTGATTCGGTTGCCTTGCTGGCCAGGGTTGGCGAGGACTATCCCCATGATTGGCTGCGTCAGTTTGAACAAAAGGGCATGGACCCGCAGGGGATCAAGATCTTGCCCGGCCCGATGGACTTGCGTTCGTTCATGGTCTACAGCGATCCGAACACCTTCCAGCGCAGCAACCCGGTCTCGCACTTTGCACGGCTGGGCATGGCCTTCCCCAAGGGTTTGCTCGGTTACCAGCCGCCCGCCAATGACGCCGATAGCCGCATTCACAGCAAGCCCGACTCGCCTAAAATTATCGACATTCCCTCGCATTATTTTGCCGCCAAAGCTGCCCATCTTTGCCCGCTTGATTACTCGGCGCATGCCCAGCTTGCCCCGGCCTTTCGTCAGGGTGGTGTAAACATCGTTACCATTAACCCAAGCACAGGTTACATGAACGGGAATTTTCTCAACGATTTACGTTCCCTGTTGCAAGGTGTCACTGCTTTTCTGCCATCCGAAGACAAAATCCGCACGCTGTTCTGGGGCCGCACCACCGACTTATGGGAGATGGCCGAAACGCTTGGCAGTTATGGCGTGGAAGTTGTCGTCATCAGGCGCGGCGCGCGCGGGCAATACGTTTACGAGCACGCCAGCCATAAAAAATGGGATGTGCCAGCTTACCCAGGCCATATGCTTGACCCCACCGGGTCGGGCGACGTTTTTTGCGGCGGTTTCCTGGCCGGGTTTGCAGCGACCCAGAATCCGCTCCAGGCCGCTTTACATGGGAATGTTTCCGCTTCTTTATCGATCGAAGGCAGCGGCGCATTTTACCTGCTCGATTCGATGCCCGGCCTGGCCCAGGCGCGCCTGCAATCATTGGCCGGTATTGTTCGCGTTGTTTAAATGTTAGATCGCATCCTTGACCTTGCCGTTCAAATTCAGCAAATCCCCGCGCCGACCTTTGACGAAGCCGCGCGGGGCAAGTTTGTTTTGGAAATGTTCTCCCATGAAGGCTTATCTGACCTTCAAACGGATTCCGTTGGAAACGTCTTTGCCCGCATCCCGGGGAGTGGATCAGCCTCCCCGTTGATTGTTTCTGCGCATCTCGACAGCGTTTTCCCCGCTGGAACCGACCTCGCCATACGGCGCGAGCCGGGTCGCATTTGCGGCCCCGGCATTGGCGACAATGCTTTGGGCGTGGCCGGCCTGTTTGGTCTGCTCTGGTCGCTGCGCGAAACGCAACTAAGCCTGCCGGGCGATCTGTGGCTGGCAGCCAACACCGGCGAAGAGGGCCTGGGCGACCTGCGTGGCATGAAAGCCGTGGTTGAAAGGTTTGGCGCAGACCCGCGCCTGTACCTCATCCTGGAGGGCATGGCGCTTGGACACATTTACCACAAAGCGGTCGGCGTGCGCCGTTATAGGGTCACGGCCCACACTACCGGGGGCCACTCATGGATTGACTATGGCAAGCCCTCGGCCATTCACGAACTGTCAGAACTGATTGTAAAAATCACGGCCCTGCGCCTGCCCGAAAGCCCGCGCACCACGCTCAACGTTGGGCGCATCGGCGGCGGCACGAGCATCAATACCCTGGCTGCCGAGGCCTGGATGGAACTGGATCTGCGTTCAGCCGCGGCGGATGCTTTAACGGAACTAAACCATCAGGTGGAACAACTCATCCAAGCGGCGAACAGGCCCGATGTGCGTTTTGATGCGCAGCTTGTCGGTCAGCGCCCGGCGGGTGAAATGCCCGTTCACCATCCATTTCTCCGGTTGGCAGAGTCCTGTCTGCGTGACGAGGGCGTTCAGCCTAATTTAACCGCCGGTTCAACCGACGCGAATATCCCCCTGAGCCGCGGATACCCGGCCCTGGTGCTCGGCCTGACCACTGGCGGCGGCGCGCACGCGCTCAACGAATACATCGAGACGGGGCCGCTTGAGCAGGGTTTGCGGCAGTTGGTTCATTTTGTCAAGCAAGTCTGGAAATAAAAACTCCCCGGTTTCGCCGGGGAGTTTTTTCATTATGGCCGCCATGCCGGGTCAAAATCGACTGCGGGATCGACAGTCAAGCGTTGGCGGTCATTAGTGAATAGATTGTAAATATAAATATCCTGATTGATGGTGTCAGAGGTTTCGTAAGCAATCCACTGCCCGTCGGGGGAGAAGTTCGCGTCCACTACCGGAAGGGGAATTGGAAGAATTTGGGGCGGCTGATCAGAATTCAAAACAAAGCGCACCAACGATGACGGTGAAGTAATATTGGAATTGGCCTCGCTGAACAAAATATAAGAACCGTCCGGCGACCAGACCGGCAGGTAATCAGAAGCGCTGCCGCTGCTATTTCGCGGCAGTTGCACCTGGTTTGTTCCATCAGAGGACATGGTCCAGATTCGCAGGATGGCGGAGCGCTTTACGGTGTAGACAATTTGCTTGCCGTCTGGCGACCAGGCGGGCTGGCGTGATTGAATGGTGCCGCTAAGATCCGTCAGGCGTGTGACGGCCTGATTGGCCAGATTAAGCACATAAATCGCCAGGAAGCCTTCCCGCAGAGAAGAAAAGGCAATTTTCGCGCCGTCGGGGGACCATGCAGGCTCAAAATCACCGCCGGGAACCTTCTGCAACTGGGTTGTTGCGCCTGAATCGAGATCAAGCATGAACAACGAAGATTTGATGTACTGATCGATTTTGCCAGGACAGGGAGAAATGTAGACCAGTTTTTTCCCATCGGGAGACCATGCGGGTTGGCAGGCCCCGTTCTTCTGATCGGTCAACGCTCGCGTATTGGAGCCATTAGCGTTCATCAGATAAATTTGCGATATACCGCCATTGCGCGTTGAAGCAAAAGCGATTTCGCCTGTTCCACCGCCAATGATGGCGGGGGTCGGCGTAGGAAGCGTTGTCTCTGTAGGGGCAGGCGCAGGGCTGGGAGTCTCCTGCGGCAGTTTTATCGGGGTTGCAGTTGCAGCGATCGCCGGGTGTGTTCCGGTGGTGGCCGGCGTTTTGGCATCGACCGGCGGGAACGTGGAAGTTGGTGAATGGACTAATGTTGCTGGCGTCGCAGAGGCTGATGCAGGTCTGATAATCAGGGATAACAAACCCTGTAAGGGGGCCGGGGCGCTTTCGGGGTTATTGACCATCCAAAACACGCCCAAAGCAAATAGCGCCAGCATAGCCACCAGCACAATCCAGGCAAAACCGGACGTTTTTCGTGGGGCGGGGCGTTCTGTGGGGGTCTTTTCTACGACTGGTGGTGTGGTATTGCTTGGCGGCTGGGTGGCCGCTCTTGGTTGGGTGTATCTTGGCTGGGTGTAGGCTTCCACCTGGGGTTGTTCGCCAGGTAGAAGCGGTTCCATGCCGAGCAGGGCGCGCCTGAAGTCTTCAGCGGTTTGGTAACGATCAGGCGCATGAGGCGCCATAGCTTTTTCGATTACGTCAGCCAATTCTTTGGAGACTTTGGGGTTGCGTTTGCGCAACGGGGTAAGCTGGACTTCGTCCACCACGCGCGCCAAGCCATCTTCGGGGATAAATCCGGTCAGGGCAGCGTATAGCGTAGCGCCCAGGGAATATACGTCGGTGCGGGCATCGGTGCGGGCTGTGCCGTATTGTTCCGGCGGCGAATAGCCGGGGGTCATGGCGCGCGCGCCCGAAAGTGTGTGTTCGGTTACATCGGACATTTTGGCCAGGCCGAAATCCACCAGATAGACCTGTCCATCTGGCGCAATGCGCACGTTGCCGGGCTTAATGTCGCGGTGCAAGACGGGCCGCTTGCGGGTGTGTAAATAGGTGAGCGCCTCACAGACTGCTACCCCAATGCGGGTGGTTTCCTCTTCGGAAATCGGGCCGTTTTCCATGAGATGGCGCAAATCGCGTCCCTCGATGTAGTCCATCACCAGGTATTGGCCCTGTCCCTCAATTGTAAAATGATCGGTCACGCGCGGCAGGTTGGGATGGCGCAGGCTTGCCAGGATAACCGCTTCGAGTTTGAATTGTTGTTCGTATTCCTCGGTCACAAACAAATTTTCTTTAACGGCAACTTCCACGCCCAGGCTTTCATCGATGGCGTGGAATACGGAGCCCATGCCCCCGCGGCCAAGAATGTCTAAAATGCGATAACGGTTGTAGAGAAGGTCGCCCTGTTCAAGTGTCATGAGTTATTTGAGTGTCTCGAATACTTAACGTGATTATACGACCGAATCAATAAAAAACCTCCTTTTTAGGGAGGTCTTTAAGGGGCCGCTTCGGGGATAAGTGGCCTCCATACAGGGTCGAAATCGTAGCCAGGATCGGTCGTCAAACGGATACGGTTTGCGCCAGTAATCGTTGCGATATAGATATCCTGGTTGACGGGTATCTCGGGCCAGGATTCGAAGGCCATCCAAAAGCCGTCCGGGGAAAAGCTGACGTCAACGATGGGGAGTGGCTCAATTGGCAGGCGTTCTGCTTTTTTGCTGGCGCGGTCCTCG
>JBARBA010000620.1:0-3566 GCA_049792555.1 Anaerolineales bacterium | reverse complement strand
GTAAACGTACCGGTGTTGAATTTCTAATAGCTTGGCTTGTTTTGTCACTAAACCGCAGACCTCATTTTCAGCAGAATTGCGGTTTATGTTATCAAATTATCAGGTGCGGGTTTTGCCACAATGCCTTATTACGTAATGCGTATTACGTATTGCGTAAAACCCCAAAAACGGAATACGCAATACGCCTTACGCCTTACGCATTACGCAATACGCAATACGTTACACCTCCATCTTGCGAAAACGCCAGACCGCCAGCCCAAAGAAACCCAGCGCATACCCCAGCAGCGCCAGCGCCGGCAGCCAGACAGCTTCCAGCCCCAGCCCGCGCATCAGGATGTTTTGAAACCCGTCCATCGCCCAGGCCGAGGGCAGCAGCTTGCCGATCGTTGCAAACGCGCCGCTGCTGGCTTCCAACGGGAACCACGCGCCGCCCATGGCCGAAAAGACGAACATGGCCATCAACGAAACCAATATCACCTGCGAGTCATCCTTCACCAGCACGCCGATCAGCAAGCCCATCGCCGCGATCCACAGCCCCAGCGCCACCGAAACCAGCAGCACACCCAGCGGCTCGCGCATATAGTTTACGCCCAAGACGAGCTGTCCGAAGACCACCAGCAAGGCTTCCTGCATGAACACCAGCGCAAACATCGCCAGCGTGTGCCCGGCCACAATCTCCCAGGCGCGCATCGACGTGGACATCATGCGTTGCAGCGTGCGCGACTTGCGTTCCTGCACCAAAATCTGCCCCGAAGTCACCAGCCCAAAGATGGCAAACTGCACCAGGATGCCCGGCGACGCCTGGTTGTAGGGATTGTCGCCGAACCACTGTTTTTTCGGTTCCGCCGTCGCCATTTCCACTTTGACCAGCGCAACGCCGTCGGTTTTGGCCCAGGCTTCGGACGCGGCGACAAAGGCCGCGTCCCGTTCGGATGCGTCGTCTGCCTTGCCAACGGTCACGGCGCTCAGTCGCGCAATCTCGACCGAACTCATCAACTGCGTAACCGGCTTCCGCAGCAATTGGAACAGCGACTGGCCTTTGGCCGAATTCGAATCGGCAACCAGCGTCAGGCGCATCGGACTCCCCGTTAGCTGTCTACTGTATCCGGCGGGGACGACCAGCGCCCCGGCCACTTCGCCCTTGCGGACGGCTTCGTCCACGGCTGCGGGGGCCAGTTCCACCACCTTGACGGAGTCCGACCCGGAGAGCATCGCAAAAAGCTGCTGCGAAAGCGCCCCACCCGCATCGTTGTTCACCCATCCGAGCGGAATGCGCGCATCGGTGGGCGCGCTGCCGCCGTTGCCTTTATAGGCAAAGCCCATAAAGAGCGTGAACGCAACCGGCATGGCAACCAGGAACAACAACGAACGTTTATCGCGCAAGATTTGCGCAAGGTCTTTCAGGGCAAGATCGATGATTCTCATTTCATATCTCCTGTTGGGGCGCGGTCACCGCGCCCTTACGCAAACCGTCTCTTGAACATCACCGCGCCGATGGCAAACATCACCAGCCCCATCACAACCAGCACGATGAACGGCAGCAGCAATTCGCTTGCGGGCTGACCGGCCAGCGAAAGTCTCCAGGCCTTCAGCACCCAGCCCTGCGGCGTGAAATTGCCGATGGCATTGAAGGCTGCGGGCATCTGAATGTTCGTGGTAAACAGACCGCTGACCATGCCCAGCATCGTCAACGCGCCGCCGAAAACCGGCCCGGTCTGCTTGCTGGTCTTGATGAACGCCACCAGCAACACCGCCAGCCCCACCGAAGCAAACATCTGTCCCAACAGGCCGAGCGCCACCGCCGCCGGCTCACCCCAGTTGATCTTGAACAGGTAACGTCCTGCCACCAGCAATACCAACCCCTGCAAAAGCACGGTGACAAAGACCGCCAGGAACTTGCCCATCAAAATGGTCGTGCGCCCGGTGGGCGTGGTGAACAGGCGCGCCAGCGTGCCTTCCTCCGATTCCTGCAAAATAGACAGCATGGCATACGCGCCGGTGAAGAACGAGAAGAAAATGATCTGCCCGGCCATCACCAGCCCCATCATGGATTGCAGGCTGTTGCTGCTTTCGCCGCCCGCCGCAGGCGAAGTGACCGCCAGCGCGGCCTTCTCCGGCGTGTGGAAGAGCGCCCGCTGGAAGTCGGCGTACCAGGTTGCATATTCCTCGAACAGCGCAGGGATGCCCGCCGGGTCGAGCTTTTTGCCAGCCGCGTCCATACGTTGGCTGATAACCTTGAACGCAATCCCGCCGCCCGCCACACCGTCCAGCAGGGACGTGACCATCTCTCGCGCCACCGTCGGGCCAATCGTCAGCGTGGGGTCTTGCAAAATGGTAATCACGGTATCCGCCTTCCCGGCCAGGTAATCGTTGCTAAACGTCCGGGGAATAATGATCGCCACGCCGATCTGCTGCGCATTCAGCGCAGCGCGCGCGGCGGCTTCGTCGGCATAGTCGCCGGCCGTGATCCACGACTTGACGCTTGGATCGAAAAACATGTCGTGGATGTTGCTGCCCAGCGAAACCTTGAGCGGCGCGCCGGCAGACAGGCTGTCGGCGTTGACCAGGCCCACTTTAATGGGAGTCATGCTCACGTCGCCGCTGGTCATGCTGCCAAAGGCAAAATACATCAGCGTGCTGATCAGCAGCGGCGCGGCCAGCGTCATCCCGATGAAAAACAGGCTGCGCATGGAACGGGTCAAATCTTTGATGGCAATATCGATGATTTTCATAATTCACCTTGTTTCAAATCCAGAGTCCTGACAGGTTTCATCGGGGAATGCGCCGGGAAAATACCCTGCGGTAGCAAAGGAACCTGCTCGTAAAGACGTCTTCGGAAACCTGTCAGGACTTTTGGCTATTTTCCAGCCAACAGCCCAAGGACTGGCAGCAGCATCACAACGACAAAGCCAATCCCCAGCACCCAATTCAGCCACTTCTGCGCCGGATGGTTGACCCAATAATGCAAGATGGCCGAGAGCAGCAGCGCCTGGGGCGCCACTTCCAGCCAACCGGCCAGTTGAGCCGGGACGGGGATGATGGTGTAAATCAGGCCCTCGATGGAGCCTGGGGTCGGCCCAAAGGTCGAGAGAATGCCAAGCGCCGCCAGCGTCCACCATAAGATCAGCCAGCCGTTCTTTTTCCCAAAGAGAATTTCGCGCAGCGGATAGAAAGCCAACGCAAAAATGACGCCGCGCAAAGGCTGGAACATCGGCCCGATCATAACCAACGGGTCGGTCGTTTGGCGCATCCAGCCGATCATGGTCGGTTGGGCAAACTCTTTGGCATAGCCCAAAAAATTATAGGCCAGCGCGCCCATCAAGAAATACGTGATGGTATGCACGACAGCGGTCTTGACGACCAAACCAAACAAAGTGGGGGAATTGTTGTTCATTGTGGGACTCCTTGTTTATTAGTTACTACTCAGCCTGTCATTGCGATGAGCCGTTTCCCAGGCGACGAAGCAATCTCATGTATTCATTCAAACAATTGTTTGCAGGTTAGACGGGATTGCTTCGGGCTGACGCCCTCGCAATGACAAATTTATTGAGGTGGCTGAGTAACGT
>JBARBA010000619.1:0-7176 GCA_049792555.1 Anaerolineales bacterium | reverse complement strand
CTGGTCCGGGTTCAGGTTGCCGGCTTCGTTTTTGGCCAGGATACCTGAAAGGATCAACAAGCTGTTGAGC
Organism: Anaerolineales bacterium; assembly: GCA_049792555.1. GTDB lineage: Bacteria > Chloroflexota > Anaerolineae > Anaerolineales > Villigracilaceae > UBA5195. The sequence goes on along the minus strand of JBARBA010000619.1, from coordinate 7,106 downwards.
GGCGTGCGCAGTTCGTGGCTCATGTTGGCGAGGAATTCGGATTTGTATTTGTTGGTGACGGTCAGCTCTGCGGCTTTGCGTTCGAGTTCCTGCTGGGCGTCGCGCAAAACCTGGTTTTGGTGATCGAGGGCGATCTGCTGTTCCTGCAAAATATGGGTCTTCTCTTCAAGGTCCACGTTGGCGGCTTCGAGCGCAACCTGGTTGGCTTTGAGACGGGTTTCGGAGGCGCGCAGGCTCTCCGTTTGGGTTTCAAGCTCTTCGTTTGTGGAGCGTAACTCTTCTTCTTGAGACTGCAATTCTTCAGCCTGCTGGCGGGTCTGGGAAAACAACTCGTTGACGCGGGCGCGGGCCTGGGCGGTTATGAAAGCGATTGCCACGCTCTCGATGGTCTTTTCCAAAAAACTTCCCTGTTCCGGGGTAAATTCGGTCATGGATTCCAACGCGACCACGCCGCTGACATGCTGGTTATAAACCACCGGCGCAACCAGCCTGTATTTGGGCAAGACTTTTCCCTGGCGCAGGCTGAGCGCAACATATTCGTCGGGGATTTCGTCGCTGATGATTTCCTTTTCGGCTGCGGCCTGGCCCACCAGGTCTTCGCCAAGCTGGTAATGTTGCCCAAATGATTTTTGCCGATGGGCATAGGCGCCGGCCAGTTGCAGTGACTTGCCTTCGAGAATGTAAATTGCGCCGCTATAGGTTTTTAGGTACTTGCACAAGTGTTGGATGACGTTGTGGGCCAGCGTGGCAATATCCTGCTCGCCGCGCATTTTCTCGTTCAACAGCGCCTGCCCGGCGGTTTGCCACATTTGCGCCGCCAGGCTGCGGTTGGCTTCTTCGGTTGCCATGCGGGCGTTTTCGGCATCTTCCCTGGCAGAATCGGCAGCTTCCCTGGCCTTATTCAGTTCCACCGCGCGCTGCTGGATTTGCTTATACAGACGCGCTTTTTCGATGCCGTTGGCCAGTTGGTCGACCAAGCTTTGCAGGATGGTGATATCTTCCGGCGCAAAAGCAGACTCTTGCGCGCTTTGCACCGTCATAGCCCCGATGACCTCCCCCTGTGAGATAAGCGGTAGCGCCAGTTCGGAGCGTGTCTCCGGCAGCAGCGGATTGCTAAAGCGCGCGGATTCCTTGTCCGCGCCTAGTACGATACGCGCTTCTTTGTGAGCAATGCACCGACCAATCATCGAGGCGTCATTAACTTCGAGCTTGTAAGCGTCTGCCAGCATCTGGCGGCCGGCTTTCCCGGTGCCAGCCTGCAAAATGGCGAAACGGCGCTGCTCATCTAGCAGGAACAAGCCCACATAGTACAGGTCAAAACGACCACGCACCAGGTTCACAGCTTTTTGGATGAGTTCGTCTGCATCCAACTCGCTGCTGACAGCACGGGAAACTTCGGCGGCGGCCTGGAGCTGGAGGGCCTGCCTGGACAAAGCTCTGGTGCGGTCTGCCACGCGTTGCTCCAGTAAATCAATCACTTCACGAAAGCTGGATGTCACGGTGTTGAAAGTTGTGGCGACTTGAACAATCTCGGCTGCCCCGGCAATTTTAGCCTGCACAGCCAGATCACCTTGGGCCACTTGGGTAGCGGTATTGGAAAGGTCAACCAGCGGCGCCGCCAGCCGACGGGCCATAAACAGGCCCAGTAGGCCCATTAAACCCGCAATCACAAGGATGACGACAAAACCGATTGCCATCCCATAGAACCTGGGTAAAGCAACCTCCATAAAGGGCAATTCGATAACCACAGCCCATTTCGGCGTACCGAGCGGCACGAAGGTTCCAAAAACCGGAGTTCCAAGCAGGCCATTGTAAACAACCACGCCGGGCGTTTTATCGCTTGCGGCAGATGGGTCGTCCACAAATTCCTGCACTTCCCCAATTTTCTTTACGTTTTCGCCCGCCAGCACGCGGCTGGTATCTTCAAATGCGATCAGCTTGCCCTGCTCATCCACCACGTAAGCGTAGCCACTTTGGCCGACCTTGATCTGCTCCACCAGGTCCCACATGAATTTCAGGTCGACTTCGGCCACCAGGGTGCCCTGAAAATCACCCAGGACGTCCTTTGCCGGAACCGCAATGGCAATCAACGGTTCACTGGTGACATCGTCAATGTAGACCGGGCTGATATAACGCTGACCCGCCAAGGTTTGGGTTAAAGCGTCACCCTGCAAATGGGCGATAAATTGCGTCGACAAGGTTTGCGAAACGCGAGCAACATGCGCCAGTTGCCTACCGCGGCTGTCCAATAAAGCCAACTGCCGGAAGGCATCATCCTGGCCCAGCAAACTCTCCAACATGTTTTTTTGTGCCAGGGCGTCCATCGAGATCAGGTTGATCAATCCAGTTGCGCCATCCAGTGCGTCGAGTTTATCCTGGACGAAATTGCTGACCGATTTACCGGCGTTTTGCGCGATGAGTTGCTGCTGCGCGCCAAGGGCTGACTGGTAAGAGAAAGCATCCATCACAACTATGACCAATCCGCTTGCCAAGAGAATGACGCTGCTCAAGGTAAAAAATGCGGCGGCTAATGTAGTGACCAAGCTGCGTGCAGACCGGGGTTTATTGTTTTTCGTTTTCATCATTGGCGTTGCTCTCATTTGTGACAATATTTCGGGAATATGCAATCATGTTATCATCAAAAACGCCGCCCCTGCGATATCAAAGAGTGTCTACGACAACCTCAGGGATTCTTCGCTATCACAGGGTAAAAAGTGAAGGTTCTAATTGCTGTTTATCGAATAATTTTATCTGCCTGCTTTAACAGGCCATCCGGTATTATCACACCCAAAGATTGCGCGGCCTTGACACTGATCTGGAAATAACCCTCAGAGGTGATTACCGGGATTGTACCGGCAGCAGCGCCTCGAAAGATTTTATCGGCCAGCAGCGCAGTCTGTTCCCCGGCGGTCTTGGCGTCGGGCAGCAGGCCGAAAATGGAGGTGTAATCTTCGGCGGTGGTCATCAGCGCGCCGCCGATGGGGATTTTGTGTCCATAGCCGAATTTGCCCAACACAGCGTAAAAATCCGGGGTAATGCCCAGGGGTTCGGCAATCATCAGGATCGCATCGATCCCGACGCCGTCTGGTGTAACCAGCCCATCCATTTCAGCCTGGAGATCCTGTGGGCTGGCAGCGGCAAATTCAATCAGTTTAACTCCCTTGCTGGCCGCCAGCGAACGAATTACATCCAATTGGCCCGGCACATTCGGGTAATCTTTGAGATAAGGCACAAAGATTGTTTTTGCATTTGGAACAATCTGAAGCAGGATTTCCAAACGTTTGCTGGCAATATCCACGCTTGGGAAGCGCACACCGGTGATATTCCCGCCGGGTTCTCGAACGCTGTTGATAAGGTCTATTCCCTTAACATCGGTGAAAGCCAGAGCAAAAACCACCGGAATATCCGTGCCCTGGGTGGCCGCCTTTGCTTCCATGGCTGCTTCGGTCGGGAAGGAGAAGATCAGGTCGACTTTATCAGCAACAAATTTTTGGGTGATGCGCTTATAAGCGGCCATGTCAACATTCGTCGATTGAACATCATAGGTGATGTTCTTGCCTTCGACGTAACCCAATTCGGTCATTTTGGCCTTAAAGCCATCGACTGCCGGAGCAAAGGCGCCCAGGCCGGATAATATACCCACTTTATATGTCTTGGTTTGCTGACCAGCGCACCCACTCAACAACAGGGCAATTACAATCAACCATGAAAACACTGCCCAATCCTTTTGATGCTTCGACAAAGAGTTCTTTTGATTTGACATGGTATTCTCCTTTTTTTGAGAATGTTCTTACTCGAAAGAATTATGATATTGCTTTCCCGGTCACTGCCGGTTTAGCGGATGATTTCGCTGGCCTGCTTTAACAAACCTTCCGGCACTGTCAATCCCAGTTCTTGAGCCACCTTGTAATTGATAATCAGGGTTTGCTCTGGAGTGACCACCATGATGGCGCCAGGCGCAGCGCCTTTAAGGATTTTATCGGCCAGGGGCGCAGCCAGTTGGCCCACATTTGTAAGGCTGGTTGTATTCACAAAAAGCGCGCCCTGTTCGGCCATAAAAGCAATGCCGCCAGCCAGCGGCAGTTTGTGCTCTGCCGCAAACTTGTTGAGCACCGCAAAACCGGCAGGTGACGTATTGAACTCGTCCGGCATCGTCAGAATGGCATCCAGGCCAAGATCACCCGTTTGAGCGCGGGCCGCGAGGTCTGCCCCGAATTCTTGCTCGGTGGCGACGGGAACTTCCACCAACTTTATCCCCAAAGACAAGGCCGCCAGGCGCAATGCATCAAGCGCAACCGGAATATTTGGACCATTCTTGTCATAGCTTATCCAGACGCGTTTGACATTTGGCGCTATTTCGTGCAAGATATCCAGGCGTTTGCCTATCATTTCCGGCCCTGGGTAACGCACACCCGTCATGTTCCCGCCCGGTTCGCTGACACTCTTGACCAGATTGTTCCCTTCCAGTTGGGCGTAGGCAAACACCACGGGAACATTTGTCCCCTGGGTGGCAGTATGAGCCGCTATGCTCTCTGGAGCGGGAAATGTAAAAATCAAGTCAACCTTATCGTCCACCAGTTTCCTGGCCTGGCGTTGCAGCTCGGCCGGGTCGGAAGTTGGATTCTGCGTGATGTAAATAATGTTTTGGTTTTCCACATAGCCTAATTCGGTCATTTTGGCTTTGAAGCCATCGCCGATTGCAGCAAAACTTGGATTGCCGGCCAGGATGCCCACCCGGTAGACCTGGGGCTGTTGGGCGCCGGCGCACCCGCTCAACAACAGAGTAATCACAATAACGCATGTGAGCGCCGCCCAACTCTTTCGATATTTCCACTGAGAGTTCTTTCGATTTGACATGCTGTTCTCTTTTTCTTTTGAAGGGTCTTACTTGAAGGAATTACAACATAGCTTTCTTGGCCATTGCCAACTTGTTTATTAATTGTAGTTTAAACAAAGGCAGGCGTCTTTACAATGGGGTTACAAAAACCATTTTGGCGATACAACCAGACACTCAACGTCAAAAACAGCCGGTCGGCACCCACAGGTTTGGACAGGCAGGCATTCATTCCCGCGGCGATGTAGCAGCGCGGGTGGAATCAAGCATCTCCAGCGCCATCATACTTTCAAGGCGCGCAGACTCTCGGTTTGGGCTTCAAGCTCTTCGTTGGCGGCGCGCAATTCTTCTTCCTGTGATCGCAGTTCTTCGGCCTGCCGGCGGGTCTGGGAAAACAACTCGTCCGCGCGGGCGCGGGCCTGCGCCGAGATGAAAGCGATTGCCACACTCTCGATGGCTTCTTCCAGGAAGTGTGTCTGCGCCGGGGTAAATTCGGTCCTTGATTCCAACGCAACCACGCCGCTGACTTGCTGATCGTAGACCAGCGGCGCGATGAGACTGTATTTGGGCAGCAGTTTTCCCTGGCGCAGGCTGACCGCAATGTAGTCGTCGGGGATTTCAGTGCTGATGATTTCCTTTTCGATTGCGGCCTGCCCCACCAGGTCTTCGCCAAGCTGGTATTGCTGGGCGAAAGATTTTCGCCGGTAGGCATAGACGCCGGTCAGTTGCAATGTCTTGTCTTCCAAAATGTAAAATGCGCCGGCGCAAGCACTCAGGTATTTGCACAGGTGTTGAATGACGTTGTGAGCCAGGGTGGAAACGTCTTGCTCGCCGCGCATTTTTTCGTTGAGCGCAGCCTGTCCGGTGGTCTGCCACATTTGCGCCGCCAGGATGCGGCTGGCTTCTTCGGCTGCCCGGCGAGCCTTTTCGGCCTCGTCTTTGGCGATATCTGCGACATCTCTGGCTTCATAAAGTTCTATGGCGCGCTGCTGGACTTGCTCGAACAAACGCGCTTTTTCGATGCCGCCGGCCAGTTGGTCGGCCATGCTTTGCAGGGTGGTGATGTCTTCCGGTGAGAAAGTCGACTCTTGCGTACTTTGCACTGTGATGGCCCCGATGACTTGTTCCTGAGAAATGAGCGGCAGCGCCAGTTCGGAGCATGTCTCCGGCAACAGCGGGTTGTTGAAACGCGCGGCTTCCTTGTCCGTATTCAAGGCGATGCGCGCCTCTTTGTGGGTAATGCACCCACCGATCATCGAGTCGTCGTTGACTTCAAGTCTGTGGTCGTTCGCCAGCATCTGGCGACCGGCTTCGCCGGTGCCCGCCTCCAAAACGGCGAAGCGGCGCTGCTCGTCAAGCAGGAACAAGCCCACATAATACAGGTCAAAACGATCGCGCACCAGGTTCACAGCCTTCTGGATCAATTCATCCGCGTCCAGCATGCTGCTGACGGCGCGCGAAACCTCGGCGGCAGCTTGAAGCCGGAGCGCCTGCCTGGACAGGGCCGCGGTGCGGTCTGCCACGCGCTGTTCAAGGCCAATCTGGGTCTCGGCCAGTTCGCGGTTCACATCCCGTACTTCTTGTAAACGGGCGCGTTCTATGTTTGCGCGGAAGACATTGATTCCGTAAAGGATTGCGCCAAGCACCATTACAATTCCAGCGGTCCTTATTACATTCGGTGTTGGGACCCTGGAATAATATGGCGCGAGGAAAGTTGCCAGTGTGGCATAAATCGCGATGATTAAAAATTCTCTCTGGCCCAATAGCGCGCTGGCTGTGATCAGGGCAATTGGCACGATGGTGGTGACGGAAGTTTCAAAACTTCCTGCTGTTCCCATAAGCAAGGGCAGGAATGCTGAGGAGAGGAAACCAAGCGTGAAGAGTCCTGCGCCAACTTTGTGGTATTTTGTCTTGCCTAATACAAACGCTACCAATGAGAGCGAGAGCAGGAAGATGAAAGTACCCACGGCAGCCGGCCGCGCCAGAAGGGCAAGAAGGAATGTGGCCGCAAGAATTAGTGTGATGATGTTCAAAAGTTGCGCGCGGCGGCTTTCGCCAATATCCTGCACGGAAGGATGGGAAGCATACAACCAGGATAGACCCCTTAACTGTTTTTGGAATTTTCCCGTAAGGGTATTATCCTGCTCGTGGTCAGTGAGGTTTCGTTTTTCAGCCATAGCACAACTCTCTTTCAGTCAGGCGCCAAGTACCTGTTTTTGATGAGCACACCCATATTCTTATTGTAGCGCGAATATGGAACCGGCATTTTCAC
>JBARBA010000618.1:0-1727 GCA_049792555.1 Anaerolineales bacterium | reverse complement strand
CGTTATGGCTCAAATAGAACGCGGACAACGCTGATGTTGCGGATTCACGCGGATGTCTTAAGGTTGTATACCCTGACGGGCCCTGGTCCGCGAAACTCAGATCAATCCGCCGAATCTGTTCTATTTGCCCGAATGTACGGTAGAGACAAAAATCTGCGGAAATCGGCGAAATCTGCGGATGATGAATCGGTTCACGGGAAATAGCGCTTCAGCAGCATGGACGCCTGCCCGCCAACCGTCCCGTTCGGGTCGAGCGACTGCGCCGAGAGCAAATACTGCTTCGCCAGGGCCAGCTTGTCGGTTTGCAGGTACAACACGGCCAGGTGATAAGCCGGGGCGGCATCCTTTGGCGCGGCAGCCAGCGCCTTCTTGAAAAACGTTTCGGCGGCGTCATACTGCTGCGTCGCCAGCAACGCCCTCCCCAAAATATCCAGGCCCTGCGCGTTCTCAGAGTCCAGGGCATAGGCCCGCAGCGCGGCGTCGCGGCCAATGCCATCCACGTCCACGTCGTTTTCCACCGAAAACTGCGCCAGCGCCCGCCAGGTCTGCGCGTCTCCGGGCGAAAGGCTGACAGCGTTTTGGTAATACGTCAGCGCCTTCACCAGGTCGCCCAAATGCACCCATGCGTCGCCCAACGAAACCTGCCAGAAGGCATTTTGCGGCTCCAGCCGGGCGGCGGACTCGTACTCGGCGCGCACCTTTTGCCAGTCATGCTGGCGCTGCCAGTACAGCGCGAACATGGCGTGGATTTGGGCCGAATCGGGAGCCAGGCTGACGGCGCGCTGCAACGCATCCAACGCGCCACTGCCGCCCGTCTGCTGGCGGGCTTCGGCCAGCCAGGCCCAGGCCAGGGCGTCCTTTGCGTCGGCCTGGGTGGCGCGCGAAAACGTGCGCAGGGCCAGCGGCCACTCGCCGATGGCCGCCAGCGTCCGCCCGCAATCGGTCAATCGGACGGCGGGCGAAGTGCCTGCACTGAGCGAAGGCGAAGTGTCTTCGAGCGCCGTTTTCAGGGCCACGCGCAGCCCGTCGGCGCCGGGTTTAAGTTCCGGGGAGCTTGATGCGGCGGACTCAAAGAGCGGAATGGCCTCCGGCGCGGCGTCCGCAAAAAGCAGGAGTCCCAAGCGGTACTGCGCATCCGCATTTTTTGAATCAAGCGCCAGCCACTGACGCAACACCCGCTCTTCATCGTCGAACTGCGCCCGGGCGTGGTACGCATCCACAAGGTATGGAGCCGCATTGACCGTTGCCCGGGTACCATTTGGCAATGCTCGCCACTCGGCGAGGGCTTTTTCCCGGTCCCCGCTCAAAAACCAGGCTTTTCCAAGCTCGAACTGCCCATCCGGCGTCAGGGCAGCTTTCCGGCGGGCGGTTTGAAATAGTATAATAGCTCGTTCGTATTCACCGGCCTGCAACGCAGCCGACCCGGCCAACTGGTACAAATCCACAGCCCAGGGCAAATGCTGCGCGGCAGATTCATAATCCCTGGAACGATCATGGGCAGAGGAGACCGACCCGGCTTCCGCCAGGTCTCTATACCCCGCAAGAATCACAAGACCGCAGGCCAGGATGAACAACAAACCAATAAGCAGTAATATTCGGCGTAAAGATCGCATACTTAACATTATTATAAAGCCGCTTTCAGCGATTAACCCTTCTGCAAGCGTGCTATAATCACGGTAGGTTAACCTTATGGAATTCTTGAGAGAAATACTCTCCCTGCTCACAAC
>JBARBA010000617.1:0-29318 GCA_049792555.1 Anaerolineales bacterium | reverse complement strand
GGATTGCCCATCATAGATCGTAGCCAGGATATAAAAAAGTGATCGTATCATCTCAATAACCGGTGGTTGAGTAGGCGGCGGTGCTATCCCGCCGCCGTATCGAAACCCCCTGTAACAACAATTCCCCCAAAATACTGAGATGATACAAGTGATCTTTGGAAGGGCTGCATGTTTACTGGTTGGATAAATAGCCTTTTAGCGGGGATTCAAGCATTTAACGAAATTCTGACTGCCGGGATTGCAATCACGGCTTTTTCCCTTTTAATTTACGCCCTGACCTTCAATTTGCGTGACCGCGTGGCGCGCTCTTTTGCCATTATTCTGCTTTCTGTCGTTGTCGTTTTTACCTCCGATGCGGTACAGAGCGCAGTGCAAAGACGGGATTTAATTGACCTGTTCTTGCGTTTGCAATGGATTGGTATTGTCTTTCTCCCACCAGCTTACCTGCATCTTTCTGACGCTCTGCTGGTAACGGCTGGCCGCCCCTCGCGCGGTCGTCGCCGCTGGGTTGTGCGAGGCATGTATGTTGTCTCGGCAGCTTTCCTTGTCCTTCTGGCGCTTGGTCAGTTGGTTGGCCCGCTTTTACAAAATGCCCAGCCTGCCAACTACCTCCAGCGCACCACTTGGACGGAAATCTTTACGTTTTATTATCTCGTCGTTATGGTTGTGGCCGGCGTGAATTTGTTGCGCGCCTACAGGCGCATGTTGACCCGTTTTGGCCGGCGTCGCATGATTTATCTGATGGCCGGCGCCACCGCTCCTGCAATTGGATGCTACCCCTTTCTTTTGTTTGGCTCATCGGTGGCTGCCCAGTTCCCCCTGGTTTTCTGGCTCGTTGCCACGTCGATCAACGTTCTTGTTGGCGTCTTGATTATCTTAATGGCTTATGCCGTCGCTTTTTTTGGCGTTTCCTGGCCTGACCGGTTGGTAAAAAGCCGCCTTTTTAAATGGATCATGCGTGGCCCGGCGACGGCTTCGCTGGCCCTTTTTGTATTGGCCTTGGTCCGTCGTGCGGGCGAACCATTTGGGCAGGAATATACTATCCTTGTCCCGTTTAGTGTGGTGACTACGGTATTATTGATGGAGCATCTCATCACCATTGTCGCACCCTGGTGGGAACGTCGGCTGTTCTTCGGTGGAGACCAGAGCGAACTGGCTCTCCTTCAAAATGTGGAAGAACGGTTGCTCACGCAGAGTGATTTACGCCAGTTCCTTGAGATTGTGCTTGCCGCTGTGCGCGATCATATGCAGTCGCCCTCAGCTTTTGTCGCCGCGCTGGACGGCTCCGAACTTTCCCTGCTGCTCACCGCCGGTCGTCCCTTTTCGGAAAGGGCCAATTTGTCTGAAGCCTTGCAGACAATCCGCGACGAGAAAGGCCACAACGAATTTATCTGGAACGATTACTGGATATTGCCCCTGCGCCAGCGCCGGACTTCTGAACTCGACCTGGATATGAACCCTCCTTTGCTTGGGCTGCTTGGGGTGGCCCGTCAATCTGACCAGCATCTGGAACAAGACCAACGCCATGCGCTCTGGTTGCTCGCCGAGCGTGCTGCCCTGGCTTTGGATGACCGCCAGCTTCAGCAGCGCGTCTTTCGCTCTCTCGAAGACCTGGAACCCCAGGTGGATAGCGTCCAGCGTATGCGCGCCAACAGCCGTTATGGCAGTATCGACAACCTGCTTTCGCCAGAACTGCCCTTCGAATCTGGCGAAATCGGTATAGGGGATTGGGTTCGTGATGCGCTCAACCATTATTGGGGCGGCCCAAAGCTGACTCAGTCTCCCTTGATTGGGTTGCATATCGTACAGGAAACCGCCAAAGAATTCGATGGCAACACAGCCAATGCCCTGCGCTCCGTTTTGAAAAAAGCTGTTGATCAAATTCGCCCCGAAGGTGAACGCCGTTTTACCAGCGAATGGATTCTTTACAATATCCTGGATTTGAAATTTATTGAAGGGCGCAAAGTGCGTGAAGTTGCCGGCCGCTTGTCCATGTCTGAAGCAGATTTATACCGCAAGCAGCGTGTGGCTGTTGAAGCGGTCGCGAAAGCCATCCTTGAAATGGAAAACCAGATCGGCACTTAATAGTTTTGTGCAAGGAGCAAAAATGGTCGTTGTAAACCGCAAACAGGTGGATGATGATAACCCGATTGTTGTGCCCGACGAGGGGTGGTGGGAATCGGTACTATCCGATGAGCAGCGTTTTGCCATTGCACCCTCTGGAAAAGAAAATTCGCACCGATTACGTGAACACCCTGACGATCAGTTGCAGGCCCATGCATCTGCGCCCGCCTTGCACCGACCCCACCCCAATGCAGTGGGGCTTACGCAGGACGGTGTAACGCCCGACGGGACAGGACAGACATTGGTAAGCGCTCATGACGACATTGCACCTGTGCAAGGGGCAGGGCAGGCCCGACAAGGAGGAAAACCGCCTGCGCAAGCTGAATCGTCCGCCACGCTCACGCAGGCCGATTGGATCAAAGCCATGCAAGTTTATAAAGATGACCAAATTGTGACTCTCACCGTTACCAGCTATAATCGCGGCGGTCTTCTCGTGGAGAGCAGTCATTTGCAGGGTTTTGTTCCTTATTCCCATCTGGTGGACATGACCTGCCAGAGCGAACAGGAACGCGACCGTTTTCTTTCCGAATATGTCGGGCGTGATTTGCGCCTGAAAGTCATTGAATGTGTTCCAGATGAAGGCCGGATTGTCTTTTCGGAGCGAGCTGCTCGTGCGGATGCTGGTCGCCGTCCCCAGTTATTCTCGTCTTTAAAGGTCGGTGATGTCACCCTGGGCGAAGTCACCAATGTCACTGATTTTGGTGTCTTCGTGGATTTGGGTGGCGTGGAGGGCCTGATTCACATTTCCGAACTCTCATGGGGACGAGTCGTTCACCCTTCGAATATCCTTAAACTGGGGCAAAAAATTGAAGTCCAGGTACTCAGCATTTTGCTCGAACGCTGCCGCATTGCTTTGAGCCTGAAGCGCCTCAAGCCGAATCCGTGGGAAACCATTTTCCAACGCTACGCCGTCAACGATGTTGTCCCAGCTGTGATTACCAGTGTCGTCTCGTTTGGTGTCTTTGCCCGACTGGAAGAAGGTTTGGAAGGGTTGGTGCATATCTCTGAAATGGAGCCTGAAGGTATTGTTGTAAAAGACACCTTTGTCGAAGGTCAACGCATTGATGTTCGTATTTTACACATTGAACCTCAACATCAGCGCCTGGGTTTGAGCCTCAAACTGAACGGAAACCAAACAGATGCCTTCTCTGCGCCGCTACCAGGCTGAACGTCCCCCTGCGCCAAATGAGAGCGCCGAAGGGCGTCGCCCTGCGACCAACGGGAGTGTCGAAGGGCGTCGCCCTGCGACCAACGGGAGTGTCGAAGGGTCGTCCGATTCCCCCGATTTTCTGGATTGGCTCCAGCATGCACAAATGCACTTTGGTCGTTATGCCTCGGATGCTGGCGGAGTTATCCTGCTGGCTTTCGCCATAATGATCCTGCTGGCTCTTTTTAACCTGACCGGCGGCTTGTTGCATGATCTCATCGCAAACACGTTGTGGCGTTGGCTGGGGTGGGGCAGCCTTTTCATCGTATTAATTTTGATTGTTGGCGGTTTCATGCTCTTGCGCAGGCGTCAGGATCAGCGCGTGCGCTGGGGGCGCATTATTACGATCGAGATCGCTTCTATTTTTGGCTTGGCCGCGTTGGCAATTGCGGATGGCATGTCGATTGAAAGTGTTGCCGATTCTGGCAAAGGCGGCGGTTATATTGGCTGGTCGCTGGCAACGCTTTTTGGCCGGTTGGCCGGGCTGGTGGGGGGCGGTGAATTGTTGCGCAACGTCATCGTTGGCGCAGGCCTTTTTATTTCGCTGGTATTTGCGCTTGACCTGCTCCAAAAACTTGAAACCCTGCTCTTGAAAATTGCCGGGGAAGCCCCGGAACTTGCGCCTGCCGATTTCCAATCGATTACGGCGACCTCCGGGGCGAATCCTGTTCCTGAACGGACATCACCCTCGCCTCAGCCCGTTTCGCCGCCAAAGAAGCCGCGTCAGGTGCTGCCGCCCCAGTTCCGTAAAAATCTCAAACTTCCCGAGGCCCAGGACGAAAAACCTGCCGCGCCTCTGCCCCGCGGCGAGACCCTGCCACCCCTCAGCCTGCTCTTTGGCGACCAATCTGCCCGCCCCGACGAGACTCAAATCAACCAGACTGCCGGTCTGATCGAAAAGACACTCTTCGAGTTTGGCATTCCGGTCAAAGTGGTCGGATTCCGTATCGGGCCGACGGTAACACAGTTTGCCGTCCAGCCCGGTTTTATCAAAAAGCCGGGCACCAATGAAGATGACGCCCAGCAGATGAAAATCCGGGTGGCGCAAATTGCTGCCCTGCAAAAAGACCTGGCGCTGGCGCTCTCTGCCGAGCGTCTGCGTATTGAAGCCCCGGTTCCGGGTCGCTCCTACGTTGGCGTCGAAGTCCCCAATGCGCGAACGTCCGTTGTGCGTTTGCGCTCCATCCTCGAAAGCGAGACCTTCAACAAGCTCGGCGTGCCCCTGGCAATTGCGCTTGGGCGCGATGTTTCCGGCCAGCCGCTGGTGGCAGACCTTGCGCGCATGCCGCACATGCTGGTGGCGGGCGCCACCGGTTCGGGAAAATCCATCTTTATTACCGCCGTTGCCGCCTGTCTGGCAATGAACAACACCCCCGAAGATTTGCGCATGGTAATGATCGACTCCAAGATGGTGGAATTGATCCGTTTCAATGGACTGGCGCATCTTTACGGCAAAGTGGAAACGGACATCCAACGTATTTTGGGCGTCCTGAAGTGGCTGGTGGTCGAAATGGAGCATCGTTATCGCCTCCTGGAGGGCGTCCACGCGCGCGATATTCAGGCGTATAACCGAAAGTTCAAGAGTCGCAAAGACAGCAGCGGTGCGGGGCCATTGCCGCGTATCGTTGTCATCATTGACGAGCTTGCCGACCTGATGATGTCTGCTCCTGATCAAACGGAGCATAACCTCGTCCGCTTGGCGCAGATGGCCCGCGCCACCGGCATCCACCTGGTCGTTGCCACCCAGCGTCCCAGCACCGACGTCGTTACCGGGTTGATCAAAGCCAACTTTCCGGCGCGCTTGGCCTTTTCGGTGGCATCCAATATCGACAGTCGCGTTATCCTGGATACGCCCGGCGCCGAGACTTTGTTGGGGCGCGGCGATATGCTTTTCTTGAACCCTGAGGTGGGCAGTCCGATCCGTTCCCAGGGTGTTTTGATCACCGACCAGGAAATCGAACGCTTGATCGCTTTTTGGCAAAAGATGTCGCCAAAAGGAGCCGGTACCCCGCCCTGGGAAACCCTGCTTACCGAGCCGGAAGAAGGCAGCGACGACGCGCTGGTCGAACAGGCCATCCAGGTGGTGCGCTCTTCCCAGCGCGCCAGCGCTTCTCTGCTCCAGCGGAGATTAAGGATCGGCTACCCGCGCGCCGCGCGCCTGCTGGATCAGCTCGAGGAAATGGGCATCGTTGGTTCATCGCAGGGTGGCGGACGTGAACGCGATGTGCTGGTTGAACAGGATGAAAACGACGAGCCCCCGAACGATGATATGGTGTAGTGTTTCATCCATGGAGTGCCGCGCAAGCGGTAAATCCGTGAGATACTTTAACCTTACGGCTTTGATGGGTGGTTTTTCGTCTTTTAAGAAAGTTTGGCGGTTACAATCTTCTCAATAAGGAATTCGGATGGAGACAGTGCAGAAAAAACCGGTTACATTTACAGAACAAATGCGCGTCCGTTTAAAAGGCGTGCTTGACCCGATTGGCGCATTCTTTAATCGACTTGGTATTTCCCCGAATACCATGACCATGCTTGGCTTGTTAGGCAATGTGGTCGGGGCGGTGTTTCTCGCGCGCGGCGAGATGTTGATAGGTGGATTGTTTATATTAATTTGCACTCCATTCGATGCGCTGGACGGTACGATGGCGCGTTTGCGCGGGGAAGCCAGTGATTTTGGCGCTTTTGTCGATTCTGTGACCGATCGTTATTCAGAATTAGTTGTCCTCGGCGGGCTGCTGCTGTACTTCACGCTTAAGGGCGATGCGCTCACGACCATCGGTATTTATATTGCCGCGGCCGGCTCGGTGCTGGTTTCCTACGTCAAAGCTCGCGCCGATTCACTTAAGTTCGATGCCAACGTGGGTATTCTGACCCGCGTTGAACGCTACATTGTCATTGCGCCCTTATTGGTGCTTGGCCAGCCTGTACTCGCAATATGGATTGTTGCTGTGTTTGCAAATGTCACCGCCCTTCAACGCATTTGGAAAGTGCGCCAACAAGTTCATCAAACCATTCGGAACCCATAGGAGGTTTTTCCCATGAATTTTATGTTTGACGGTATTCATCTGTCGATTTTCGGCGGCGAATTTACAATTTATTACTATGGCATCATCTTGATGGCAGGCACCATGGCGGGCGGCTGGCTGGCTGCTAGAGAGATGAAGCGTCGCGGCCATAACCCTGAACTGGTTTGGGATGCGTTGATTTGGCTGGTGATTGGCACGATCATTGGCGCGCGGTTGTGGCATGTATTCACCCCGTCGCCTTCTTCGATTGCCGAGGGCATCACCACGCAATGGTATTTCGCTCACCCCATTGATTTGATCAATTTGCGACGCGGCGGTCTGGGCGTTCCAGGCGGAGTGATTGGCGGCGCTATAGCATTGTTTTTCTATGTACGCAGGAACCCAAACCTGGACTTTTCGGAGTGGGTCGATATCATCGCGCCCAGTCTGGCGTTGGGGCAAGCCATTGGTCGCTGGGGAAATTTCTTTAATCAAGAGCTTTACGGTGCGCCAACTGACTTGCCCTGGAAACTTTCCATTGACCCCCAGCATCGTTTACAGGGTTTTGCGAATGTGCAATACTATCATCCGTTGTTCCTGTATGAGTCGCTCTTGAATCTGGCGAATATGTTCCTCCTGATCTGGGTTACGCGTAAATTCAAGGATGTACTCAAGCCTGGCGATGTATTCCTTGTTTACCTGGTGACTTACCCGGTTATCCGGTTTTTCCTTGAGTTTCTACGTTTGGATGCATCCCAATTGGCCGGCATCAATGCCAACCAGACGTTCATGGCGATTGTGGCGGTTGTCGCGGTTGCGGCCTTGCTCTGGCGGCACAGGAAGATTGCCAATTCCAGGCCAGATCATTCTACAGGCGAAGCGTAACTTCTCAATAACCGGTGGTTGAGCGGTGCCCTGAGTTCATCGAAGGGTAGGCGGCGATGCTGTTCCGCCGCCGTACACTGCACCGAACGCACACCTGTCCCGGTGTCCCTTCGGGAGTGCAGGTGTCGAAACCACCTATAACAACAACATCCCCGAAATATTGAGATGATACTTTTGCACCTTACAGGAACCCAATGATCCAATGCGAAGACCTGAGTAAACAGTTCGGTACTTTCAAGGCAGTCGAAGGCATCAACCTGGATATCCTGCCTGGTGAGGTGCTGGCCTTGCTTGGCCAGAACGGGGCGGGCAAGACGACGACCGTGCGAATGTTGACCTCGGTATTGTCTCCCACGCGTGGCTGGGCAAAGGTGGCCGGTTATGACGTGGTCAAGGACCAGGAGCATGTGCGCGCATCAACCGGGGTGCTCACTGAACAACACGGTCTGTATGGGCGTATGACGGCTTTTGAGTATCTCGATTTCTTCGGTCAGGTCTATGGCCTGGATCGTGAGCGGCGCACAAGACGCGCAAATGAATTACTGGAATACTTTGGGCTGGCATATGTTGCCCATCGCCGTTCGGGGGAATATTCCAAAGGAATGCGGCAGAAATTGGCTTTGGCGCGCGCCCTGATCCATGAGCCGCCGGTCTTGCTGCTCGACGAGCCGACCTCCGCCATGGACCCCGAAAGCGCCCAACTGGTGCGCAATGAAATTGCCCGGTTGCGCTCATCGCAGCGGACGATTGTGATCTGCACCCATAACTTGATCGAAGCCGAGATGCTGGCCGATAAAATCGCCATCATTTACCACGGACGCATTTTGCTAAAAGGCACGCTTGCCGATCTCCGTCAGCGTTTGCTTGGGCCAATCGAATACGAGGTCAAGCTATCGGGTCAGTGGAAGCTGAATGGTTTGCAACTGCCGCCCGGGGTGTGTATGATCGAACAGGGCGGGGAAGGTTTCCGTTATAGCGTGGAAAATCCCCGGGAAGCGAATCCCATCATTCTTAAGCAGTTGATCCAATCCAACCTTTCTGTGGTTGCCGTACAGGAAGTGTCGCGCAGCCTTGAGATGATTTATCTCAAAGCGATGACCCAGGCCGCGGAGGGTGTGCTATGAGACAACAATTTGGGATGGCCTGGCTGGTGACGAAACGTGAATTGCTCGACCAGATGCGCGACTGGCGTATCTTGATCCCGATGATTGTGCTGACGGCTTTCTTCCCATACCTGATGACAGTGGCCGCGCAGACCGCCATCAATTACATCAATCAATACGGTGCGAGTTTGATCGGTCAGCAAATTTTGCCTTTTTTGATGCTGGTGGTAGGTTTTTTCCCGGTGACGGTTTCGCTGGTGGTGGCCCTGGAAGCTTTCGTAGGTGAGAAGGAACGCGGTACGATTGAGCCGCTGCTGACCAGCCCGCTGGCCGATTGGCAACTCTATGTAGGCAAGCTGATGGCTGGCATAATTATTCCGCTGACGGTTAGTTATATCGGCATTGCGCTATATCTGTTCGGTTTATGGCGTCAGAGGATCGGTTGGCCGGACGCGGGTTTTACTATTCAGACCCTGGCGCTGACTGCTGTACAAACCGTGCTGATGGTCAGCGCTGCGATTGTGATTTCGACTCAATCGACCACGGTGCGATCCGCCAACTTATTAGCATCCTTTATTGTTATTCCTGTAGCGCTACTGATCCAGGGCGAAAGCGCGTTGATGTTCTGGGGCACGAATCAGATTTTGTGGTTGGCAGTCTTTGGTGTGGCCGTCATTAGTGCCTTAATTGTTCGCCTGGGATTGGTGCATTTCAAACGCGAGAATCTGCTGGGCCGTGAGATTGACATGCTCAACCTGGGGTGGGCCGGGAAAACTTTCTGGAAGGCGTTCAGCGGGGCTGAAACACCTTCTGGACTGGGGCGTTATTTGGGCGGCCGCTGGAAGCTCCTGCGCAAAGCCGAGCTTGATGAAAGCGAAATGCTTTCGCTGGGTGAGGCTCTCTGGTTGGATCTTCAGGGGATTGTCGCCTGGTACCGCTTTGAAATCCCGAGGTCCCTGCGCAAAATGTCCACTGCCATTTGGATTACACTGGCATTGGGCATTGCCGGCATGTTGGCGGCTTATTTTTATGTTGATATGAACGTTTCTGCCGGCAGCCTGGACGTTGAAAAGATTCGACAGGCGAAAACAGCCATCCGCGATTCGGTTTTGGGTGGGGGCATTTCTCCGTGGCTTTTGTTTTGGCATAATTTCCAGGTTGAACTGGGCATCACTGCGCTGGGGATTTTCTCCTTTGGCATCCTGGGGATTGTGGTTTATATCGGAAATTTCTCGCTGATCGGTGGGGTGCTGGCTGCATCCAAGATCGTTGGGGTTTCGCCGTTGCTGGTCTTCATTACGGGGATTTTGCCGCACGGTATTTTTGAACTGACTTCCATTATTCTTGCAAGCAGCGCTGTGCTCTATACCGGTGTGGAACTGGTTACGCCCAAGGATGGTCGCACCATTGGCGAAGCCTTTATTGTTTCAATTGCCGACTTAATAAAAATATTGTTTGGCGTGTGTGTGCCTTTGCTGATTGTGGCTGCGTTGGTGGAAGGTTGGATTACACCCCTGATTTTTACTCACTATCTTGGGAACCTGCTTCCAACAAAATAATGGCAAAACTGATTGTGCTCGGTTCGTCGAACGCGATCCCAACCAGGGACCATGAAAACACCCACCTGGCGATACTCTGCCAGAATCAGACGGTGTTGATTGATTGCCCTGGCAATCCGATTGTGCGGCTGGAACAGGCCGGGATCGACCCGTTGACGATTACGCATGTCATCCTGACTCATTTTCACCCTGATCATGTTTCTGGTGTGCCGCTCTTGTTGATGGATTTGTGGCTGATGGGGCGTCGCGCGCCATTAAATATTTATGGCCTGGATTACACGCTCGAGCGTGTTAAGGCTATGATGGAGTTGTACGGTTGGTCTGATTGGCCGAACTTTTTCCCGGTTAATTTTTACTGCGTTTCTATGGACGAAATGGCCACTATGTTTGATACAGAAGATGTGCGCGTCTATTCCACGCCAGTGAAACATTTGTTGCCGAGTATTGGTTTACGCATTGAACTCAAGGCCGAAGGGAAAGCCATTGCTTATTCATGCGACACCGAACCATGCGTTGAAGTTGAACGTCTGGCGCAGGGCGCGGATATCTTGCTGCACGAAGCATCTGGCCCATTTACCGGGCATTCATCCGCCGCCCAGGCTGGGGACGTGGCCCGCCGGGCCGAAGTCGGCGCTTTATATTTGATCCACTACCCGACGGGGCGTTATGCCTCCGGCGACCTGGTGGCCGAAGCCAAAGCGCATTTCCCTGGCAATATACATCTCGCCACAGATTTGATGGAGATTAACCTGGAATAAACAGAGACCGCACCTATTCGGGTGCGGTCTCTGTTATCATCTTACCAGCCTTGAATAAAGGTTTTCCATTCATCATTTTCGGCCATATGCCGTCCAAAGAGATAGGCTGCGCTGGCGGGTGGTTCGCGAGGCGTCTGCAGCAGGGACATGTGCGATTCTTCCAACTTGCGCCCGCCTTTGTGATGGTTACAAGACGGGCAGGCCGCTACAACGTTCGTCCAGATGTGCAGGCCACCCAGGTGGCGCGGCAGGATGTGGTCGATGGTCAGGTTTAGCACTTTCCGTCCGCAGTACTGGCATGTATAATTATCGCGGCGGAATACTTCACGGCGGGTGAGTTTGACATGCGGTCGTGGCCGCTGGATCATGTGTTCAAGGCGGATGACAGATGGGAGTGGGAATGCTTGCGAGACAGTCTGGATTACGCCGCGTCCATTGGCGATCAATGCGGCTTTTCCAGAGAGCATCAACCCGATTGCTCTCCGGGTATTGCAAACATTGATTGGTTCAAAATTGGCGTTGAGCACCAGCACCAGCGCTTCCATGTTGTCTCCAAATCAGGCAGAATTATACTGCCTGCTGCGCAATCTGGTGAACCTTGCTGGCAGGCTTTTTCCCTGATTGCGCAGGGTTTGGGATCGCCTTTGATGGAAGAAGAGGAAATTGCATGAACGTTTTGATCGCAGGAGGTACCGGTTTTATCGGCTCGGCCCTCAGCCGTTCTTTGCTTGCTGATAAGCATCGGGTATTTATTCTCACCCGTAACCCGCAGTGGGCGCGGATACCTTTCGGCGCGCATATTGTTGAATGGGATGGGCGCACCTGTGAGAATTGGCTGGATGTTTTTGATCAGATGGATGCCGTTGTCAATCTGGCCGGGGCAACCATCGGCCAGCCGTTCTGGACGGCAAAGCGAAAAAACATTCTGGCGCGCAGCCGTGTGAATGCCGGCGTGGCGATCAGCAATGCTTTCCAGAAAGCCTTAAAAAAACCGGCCATCCTCGTGCAAGCCTCCGGCGTTGGCTATTATGGCGCGCATGGCGCAGAGCCGCTTGACGAAGATACGCCGCCCGGAAATGATTTCCTGGCCTCGCTGGCCGTGGATTGGGAAGCCTCTACGAAAATTGTGGATGCGCTTGGCGTTCGGCGGGTTATTATTCGCACAGCGATTGTCTTGGGGCATAAAGGCATCCTACCCCTGATGGCCCTCCCGGTGCGGATGTTTGCAGGTGGGCCAATCGGCAGCGGCAAGCAGGGTGTTTCGTGGATCCACATTGACGATGAAGTGCGCGCGATCCGCTTTCTGCTGGGAGACGACAAGGCGCGCGGTGTATATAATCTGGCTGCCCCAAACCCACTTTTGAATGCAGATTTTATGCATTTCATGGCAAAGGCTTTGCGCCGCCCCTATTGGCTGCGCGCCCCCGCCTTTGCATTTCGGCTGCTCGGTGAAATGAGCACACTGTTTCTCGACGGCCAATTTGCCGTTCCTCAGCGCTTGGTCAATCGGGGCTTTACTTTTGATTTCGAGAGCGCATTCGACGCTTTGAAAGATTTGCTTTAGCGCAGCCTGTACGGGTTTGCATCACAAAATCATTACCGTAAGGTCTATGCAAACCTGCTTTGGGAGGGATGTGCTATACTTTTTGGGTGGAAATTATGTACAATTTAGAGGTATGTACTCTATAACAAACGACATTCCTTACGAGATAAACCATGCAAGTTGGAACTGTTCAGAAGTTAATTACGATTTTCAATCAGTCGTTCCAGGAAATGGGCATATTTGTATCCCTGGAAAAACTGGAAAGCCTGGCTGTCACCATCCATCGCGCCATGACTGTGCAGGCGCGCCATTTTCATAACCTCGAACATGTCTTTACCTTTGTTGACCCTGCCGACCCGCTCCGCAGCATGGCGGCGCTTTACCATGACATTGTCTACTACCAGGTCGATATGGGCTTCTCCCCGCAGATCTGGGAGTTGATCTCGCCTTACATCCGGCAGGAAAATGGCGAATTTTACTTGGCTGAAGATTTGCCCGAGGATGACCGTCTGGTGATGCTGACCCTCGATGTTTTTGACCTGCATCGCGGGCAGAAACTCTCTTCCCTTACAACGCTAAATGAATTTTTGAGCGCGCTGGTTATGAATAAGCAACTCGACGGGTTGGTGAGCGAAAAAGATTTGCTATGTATGACCCTGTGTGTCGAGGCCACCATTCCTTTCCGCAGCCTGACGCCCGACGGCAAGACTCATTTCGAAGTCATGGAGCAGCGCCTGTGCGAGATCAGTGACCGTTATGACCTGGCTCTTTCCCGGCATGAACTGGTTGAAACTATTAAAATTGCTGTAACCTTTGCCAACAAGGATATCGAAAACTTTGCCGAACCTGACCCTGGCCGTTTTCTCGATAATACCTGGAAGCTGCTCCCTGAAACCAATGCCGCTTTGCGAATGCCTGATGTTTATTCGATTGGCGCTTACCGTCAGGCATTGCAAAAAATGGAGGCTTTCCTTGTGGGGCTTGATCCCGATTTGATCTTCAGCCAGTATGCCGGTGTCCCGCGCGACGAAGAGTATCTTCGAATGAAGGATCATGCCCGCAATAACGTGATGATTGCCCGTGAATATCTCAAACTCAGAATCATCGCCACCGCCATCCTTGAAGGGCTTGCCAAAGCCACCGGCGGAGACGCCCCGCTTTCCTTGTTCCTGGGTGATGTTCCGCGCGAGGGTGTCAGTCTCAAGCGTCTCGAACATTTCCTGCCAGATGTTGACGAGCCTGCCTGGGTGGACCGTAATTCGGTTATTTATCACCTGCTTGAAGAGGGGCGTTCCGGTGAAACCAGCTTTGATATGAAGAACTCACCGCTCTCGCTCTTTGTCTACAAACTCATGCCGCCCGAGAAGATTTCAGCGGCCCTTGTGCGGGCGCAGGAGTTTTATGATGGTCGCCTTTCTGCGCACGATTTCCTGATGGAATTCGACCCGGCGGTTCTCCAGCCGATTGCGCGGGCCAGTTCGACTATGGTCTTTACTCGCCGACAGGCGCTGCTGGCCTATACCGGGGAAGCCTGACGCAGACGCGGTGACGAAGTCTGTTCTTGACATTGACAGGCTGTCTTCATTATCTGGTATGGAATTGCCGCCTCTTTGCAGTAAAATAAGATCAATCCGTCCACCAAACAACCACGAGAGGCAAAATGTCCATCCTGATAACGAAGCGCGTGAAAGTCCGTGATTTTGAAGGCACCAAAAAAGCAGCCGCAAAATATGCGCAGAGGTTGAAAAAGGCCGGTTGTCTCAAACTCCAAATTTACAGGAGCGATGACGACCCGAATTTTTTGTTGTGGCTTATGGAATGGGAAAGCCGCGCGGCTTTCGACGCGCTCGGCAACGACGTTGAGTATGATATCAATTCAATGGTTGGCGCGGTAGGCGCGTGGAATGAAGTGATCTGGGATTTATCGGATGCGGTTGCGCTGGAATAAATGTATTAAACTCCAAGGATCGCTTTTTTTATTGCCGGGGCTACTCCCGCCAAATCTGTCACGCCGTCGAAAAGACGGCGTGTTTTTTTGTCGCCGATCAGCAGTAGCGGCGCGGGGTTGGCTGTATGCTTGTGTGTGGACAAATCTTCCAGGTTGCCGTGATCGGCAGTGAGCAGGATCAAGCCCTCGGCATCATCCCAGGCGCGTAGCAGGCTGCCCAGCACCAAGTCGATCAGTTCCAGCAGGCGCAAGGCGTTATCCATGTTTTGCCAATGACCGGCGTAGTCGCTCAACCAGTATTCGAAAAAGGCAAAGTCGTGGCGTTTCGATAAACCTGCCAGTCGCGCGCCGGCTTGCGCCGCAGTCAAGACCGGTAAGTCCGCCTGGCCGAGGCGTTCGCGCAGACCCTCGCCGGTGAAATCGGCGCAGATGGCGCGCCCGGCCACCAAATCGGGGACGGTCAGGAGCGGGAGTCCGGCCTTCGTGACGGCCAGCGGGATGGAAGAGTAAAGGCGTCGACCAGATTCGATGGCGTGGAAATAAATCGGCGGGTAGGCGTTGAGCAGCGCGGCGCGCTTGCCGGAACGGGTTAGTTCGCCGAAAATTCCGCCGCCTTCCAAAAAGGCGGCCGTCTCGGGGTTGGGCTTGGGGCCGTAATGGTAGCCGAGCGCCGCCGGGATGTTGACGCCGGTCAGCAAAACGGCCTGCCCGGTGGCCGATTGCGGCAAACCTGCCACGCCGAGCGTGGCGTCGATGGCGCGAAGCGTTGCCCGCTTATCCTCGTAAGGAGCGGATGAGGCCAGTAATTTTTGCCCGCCGAGCAGTTTTTGCAGGTTGGGCATATCGGCCTGGGCGAAGGGATTGATCGTGGTGTCGTCGGCACCCAGGCCGACCCCGTCGAGGAACATAAATAAGATACGCATATTATGGAGCGCGTTTGCTCATTTCAGCGCGCAGTTTTGCCTCGTCAAACTCAAGGATCATGCGCCAGCGTTCCACGCCCTGCTCATCGAAAAAGATGAAAGTGGGCGTATACTCGAAGTTATAGGTCGATCTCAATTCCATCGCTATCGGGTCTTGAATATTGAGCCGGATGATCACCAGCCGGCCCTTGTATTCTTGTTCGGCCCGATCGACGGCCGGTTTCAAACTTGTGCAGGCAATGCAGTAGGGCGACTGGAATTCGAACAAGACCGGTTTGCCCTGGCCGATGATGGCCCGCACTTGGGCTACGCTGCTCAACAGCGGGGTCTGGACGGGACGCACATAAAAATAGACCAGGGCCAGCCCGATGACAATGCTCAGGAAGGCAACCAGCACGGGCGGGTGCGCTTTACTGCGCAACAAAACGACAGCAATCGCCACCAGTAAAATCCCTGTTACCCAGAGAAGGGAGTAAGGTTGGAAGTATTCTGTGATACCCATAAAGGCTCCTTTATCCCGTCGTGGTCATGAATACCGGTTAGGTACAAATGCGCGGCACGATGTTGTACTTTTTCTTAAGCCGGAAAGCGCGATTTATACCTATATGGTCATTCCATGACCGCGGCGTTATATAATGATACTTTCACGACAAATGACATGAGATTTCACTTTGACAATTATACAGACTTCTTATAGAATATAGCCCTTGCGATCATAACAGTTTTAAAAATCTTACGTCTGGAGTAACCTGTATGAAAGAATATACCACCGAATACCTCCGCAATATCGCTCTCGTTGCCCATGGCGGCGCAGGGAAGACGATGATGGCGGAGGCTTTCCTGCATTTTACGGGTGCAACAACGCGCCTGGGCAAAATGGAGGATGGCGCCACCGCATCTGACTATGACGAGGAAGAAATTCGACGTAAGATTTCGCTCTATACGAGTGTCATCCCAATCGAGTATCGGGATTGCAAAATCAACCTGCTCGACGCGCCCGGGTTTACCGATTTCGTCGGCGAAATGATCTCGGCCCTGAGCGTTGCCGATGGGACGATGATTTTGGTCGATGCTGTGGCGGGAATGGAGGTCGGCACCGAACTGGCCTGGGACTACGCCGATCATTTCAAGCTGCCGCGCTTTATCGTCATCAACAAGATGGACCGCGAAAACGCCGATTTCGAGAAGACCTACGCATCGGTGGAAGAATTTGTCACCGCTGCCAACAGGCGACTGGTGCGTGTGCAACTCCCCTGGGGCGAAAAACTGGACTTCAAGGGTGTGATCGACCTGATCCACATGAAAGCCTATCCCGGCGACGGGAAAACAACGGCGGACATCCCTGCCGATTATGCCAATGCCGCTGCAGAAGCCCGTCAGGTTTTGGTTGAAGCCGCCGCTGAGGGTGAAGATGCGCTGCTTGAAAAATATCTCGAAACCGGCGAATTGAGCAACGATGAACTTTTGCGCGGCTTGAAGCAAGTGGTGATGAGCGGCTCCTTTATCCCTGTCTTTGTCTCTGCCGCGGGACATGAAAAAGCCGTTGCGCCTTTGCTGGATGCCATTGTCGATTTCATGCCAACTCCGACTGAACGCCCCGATGTTGTCCTCCAGGGAAAAAATGGCGACGAAACCCTTCCGAAAAGCGACACCGGCCCGGTGGCGCTCTACGTTTGGAAAACGACTGCCGACCCGTTCGTGGGCAAAATGACTTATTTCAAAATCCTTTCGGGCATGATGACCAACGATATTCATCTTTGGAACCAGACGAAAGGCGCCGACGAGCGTATGGCCGGCCTGCACCTTCAGCGCGGCAAGGAAGCGCTGCCTATTAAAACCGCGCATGCCGGTGACATTGCCACCGTCACCAAGCTATCTGTCACGGCCACGGGCGATACGCTTTGCGACAAAAACCACCCGCTGACTCTGCCTCCGCCCGAATTCCCCAAGGCGCTCTACCGGGTGGCCATCCATCCCAAGGCTCAGATCGACGCAGCCAAAATTTCTCCAACCCTGACGCGCCTGTGCGAAGAGGATATGACGCTTTCCTGGTACAACGAGCCTGCCACCCGGCAGACCATTTTACAGGGCATGGGCGACCAGCATATCGACGTGGTCATTCACCGCGCCCAGTCCAAGTTCCAGGTTGGGCTGCTGATTGACGAACCGAAAGTCCCGTATCGTGAAGGCATCACCAAAAAGGCCTCGGCCATGTATCGCCACAAGAAGCAATCGGGCGGCTCGGGCCAGTTCGGCGAAGTGCATCTGCGCGTGGAGCCGTACCCCGATGGCGACTTTGATTTTGGGGATGAACTGGTCGGTATGAGCCTGTCGCGCTCTTACCTGGCCCCGATTGAAAAAAGCGTCCATGCCACCATGGAACATGGCGTCTTCGCGGGTTATCCATTGAGCAACGTGAGGGTCATCGTTTTTGACGGCAAGGAACACCCGGTTGACTCGAAACCGGTGGCGTTTGAAATTGCCGGGCGCGAGGCCTTCAAGCTGGCCGTGCAGGATGCCGGGCCGGTGCTCTTCGAGCCGATCATGACCGTGCGCGTGGTGATCCCGGATGCGTATATGGGTGACGGCATGAGTGACCTGAATACGCGCCGCGGGCGCGTGCAAGGCACCGAATCGGAGCGCGGCAATACCATTATTATTGCGCATGTGCCGATGGCAGAGATGCTGCGCTACGTGACGCAACTGCGTTCCTTTACCGGCGGCCGCGGCTACTTCTCGATGGAACTCGATCATTATGAGATTGTTCCGTCGCACATCGCCGGGCCGATCATGGAAGCCCACAAGAAGGAAATGGAAGCCAAGAAGGAAGAGTAAGCCTTTTTACATACAGACAAAACTCACCCCGAGGGTTATACTCGGGGTGAGTTTATCTTTTGCGATGAAAATTCACCTGGTTCTAAAATACTTGCTGGGAACTTTTGCGGCTTGCCTGGTTTTAACACTCGTTTTAGTGCTCGTTGAAAGCCTGGCGCATCCTTTTGAAAAGTTGCTGGATGATGTTATCTACGATAACCGAAACCACTATTTATCATGCGATCAGTTACCAACCCCTGGTAAAGTGAGAAGTGTCCTGGCAGCGCACAAAAATATTGTCGTACAAATCAAACAAGTGGACAGGGGCGCTATAATGGTCTATGTCGGAAATGGAAATGATAGTTGTTCAGGAAAAGCAGACATTCTCATCACGTATCCTTCTCGCGCGGATCGGATCAAAATTCAGCAAATCATCAACAGCGACACCTTTTTTGGAATACCGTACAGACTACTGGACGTTTGATTTTATGGCGAGATTTAAATTTCTGGAGCATACAATGAGAACTTGCTTGTGTCTGGGGCGGGGTTCGTAACCACCGCCTCTTCGAAAATAGTCAGCCAACCGAAGGACGGTGAACGAATCCCGCATGTGGAAGTTTACGCATGGCGATCCGTTGCCGTTCTTTTGTTTTCCCGGCTGGCTATTTTTTAGTTTCGACACATCTCAATCCCCTAAGATAAAGACAAATGGAGAAACCTATGAAAATCGCATCTGATGTAACAGAATTGATCGGCAACACCCCGCTCGTGCGGCTTAACCGTCTCAACCAGGGCGTCGCCGCAGATATCGTGCTCAAGCTGGAGTTTTACAACCCGGCTCACAGCGTGAAGGACCGCATCGGTTTTTCGATGATCGACGCAGCCGAGAAGGCCGGTATCCTGACCAAAGACAAGGTCATCCTGGAGCCGACCAGCGGTAATACCGGCATTGCGCTGGCGATGGTCGCGGCGGCCAAAGGCTACAAATGCACCATCCTCATGCCTGATACCATGTCCAAGGAGCGCCGCATGTTGCTGCGCGCTTATGGGGCCGAATTGATCCTGACGCCCGGCGCAGAAGGCATGAGCGGCGCGATCCGCAGGGCCGACGAAATGGCCGCCGCCGACCCGAAGTATTTCATCCCGCAGCAGTTCGAAAACCCGGCCAACCCCGAAATCCATCGCAAGACGACTGCCGAAGAAATCTGGCGGGATACCGACGGCAAGGCGGATATGCTGGTGGCGGGCATCGGCACGGGCGGGACGATCACCGGCGTGGGCGAAGCGCTCAAGGCGCGCAAGCCGTCTTTCAAGGTGGTTGCCGTCGAGCCGGACGGCTCCCCGGTGCTTTCGGGCGGCGTAAAGGGCGCGCACAAGATCCAGGGTCTGGGCGCCGGTTTCGTGCCGGGTGTGCTCAACACCAAAATTTACGATGAGATTGTGCGCGTCACCGACGATAACGCCATGCAGACTGCCCGCGCCCTGGCCAGCCAGGAAGGCCTGTTGGTGGGTATCTCTTCGGGCGCGGCGACCTGGGCCGCCTTGCAGGTGGGTAGACGCTCCGAAAACGCCGGGAAGCTGATCGTGGTGATCATCCCGTCGTTCGGCGAGCGCTATTTGTCCACGGCGTTGTACCAGCATTTGGCGGACGACGCTGTGTCCGCTGTATAAAGGGGGTTCCCATGACTACACAGACCATCCCGGTTCACCACCGGGTCATCCGCCCATTTCAGAGCGTGGCCAATTATTTTCGCATGATCCGCCGCGATATCGACTCGGTAAAGGAGCGCGACCCGGCGGCGCGCTCCACGCTGGAGATTTTCCTGGTTTACTCCGGGCTGCACGCCATCTGGTCTCATCGCATCACGCACTGGCTGTGGAGACATGACGTCAAGCTGCCCGCGCGCTGGATGGCCCAGGTCACGCGCTGGCTGACCGGTATCGAGATCCATCCCGGCGCGACCATCGGCCAGGGCTTTTTCATCGATCACGGCATGGGGGTGGTGATCGGCGAGACGGCGGAGGTTGGCAGGGACGTGACCATCTATCACGGCGTTACCCTGGGCGGCACGAGCCTGAATAAGGGTAAGCGCCATCCCACCATCGGGGACCGGGTGGTGATCGGCACGGGCGCGAAGGTGCTGGGCGCGATTACCATCGGCGAAGACAGCCGCATCGGGGCCAACGCCGTGGTGGTTAAATCGGCGCCGGCCAACTCGGTGATCGTGGGTGTGCCGGGGCAGATTGTGCAGCGCAGCCACCCGCACCATGCCGAGGACGCGCCCGACCTGAACCACACCAGCCTGCCGGATATTGTGGGCGTTTCGTTGAAACAACTGCTTGAACGCGTGGACGCGCTCGAAACGCAACTGGCAGGCCACGCGACCAGCGTGGCGCATGTCCATGCGCCGCTCGGCGATGCGGCCTGGGCGGGGGAGGATTTTTCGATTTAGCGCGCTTCCCCAATCGGTGGCGGGATTTGGCGAAGCGATATAAAAAGCATTGGACTCGATGGCGGGTCCAATGCTTTTTTGTTGCACGCGAGCGGCCCGGCAAGGGGGCTGCCGCGATGCCGGAGTGGGGCGGTTTTCCTATGGCACGTAGTAGGTAATCGTCAACTGTGGACGATCCGCCGTCGAGGCGTTGCCGCTGTAGAAGCTGAGAATATTGGCAGTCGTGTTGTTATTATCGTCCAGCTTGAAGCGCAGGCGGATTTGGGTCAGCCCGGCGTTTGTGGACAGTTTGTTGATGAAGGCTTTTGCGCCGGTCAGGTCGATGCTGTACCAGCCGTTGAGTGGGGCAAGCACGAAGGGGCCGCAGGTGGCGTTGGCGGGCGACTGGAAGTCGCCGGCTTGCAATGCCGCCGCGCCGAAGGTTCCATTCTTGACGTCGACCATGAAGCCCCCGAACCTGCTCACCGGGTCGATGGGCACGCTTTTCTTGACTTTGAGCGTGACGCCGGTGATGACGGCGTTATCGGGCAGGACGGCCCCGGTGTTGAAGGACAGGATGCCGAGATATTGTTTGTTTGCCGCGTCGTCGCCCAGGTTGAAGGTGACGGCGGCGCTGTTGATGGAGCCGCCCACGCTGCTGTTTTCGCTCGATTCGAGCACCCAGCCGTCCTGCGATGCAGTGGAGGACGCCACCAGATAGTCCACGTTGTAGCGCGCCAGCGTGAGGTAGTAATAGCCGTTCGTTGAGCTACCTCCTGCCACGATGAGCTTGCCATCGGGTTGGAAGGCCGTGTCACCAGCCCAGGAAGCGTCGCCAATGCCTGTGATCGCGACGCCGTTTGCGCCAAAGGTGGTGTCTAATGCCCCGTTGCTCTTATAACGCGCCAGCACAAAGGCATCTGGGGCGCTGCCGGCGTAACTATCCCCTGATACCATCAGCCTGCCATCCGGCTGTACGGCAAGGCTATTGCCATCCATCTCGGCGCTTATTTTGGTGTTCAGGATACCGGCGACGCCAAAGGTTTTGTCCAATGAACCGTTGGGGTTGTAGCGCGCCAGCACCACAAGACCGGTGACGTCGTTTTCGCCTGCCGCAACGATCTTGCCATCGGGTTGCAGGGCCAGATCATCGGCAATGCTGTTCTTGCTGATGTTTGTGATTAATTTCCCGCGGTTGCCAAAGCTGGTATCGGGCGAACCATTGGCGTT
Source organism: Anaerolineales bacterium (assembly GCA_049792555.1). Classification (GTDB taxonomy): domain Bacteria; phylum Chloroflexota; class Anaerolineae; order Anaerolineales; family Villigracilaceae; genus UBA5195. Next base: position 7,787 of record JBARBA010000617.1, on the reverse strand, counting down.
GTAACGCGCCAGCGCAAAGCCCATGTTGTTGCTGGCACCTGCCAGGATAATCTTGCCGTCCGGCTGGAGAAGCATGGCGCTGCTCCTGTCGACGGCACCGCCGAAGTCGGTTAACGCTTTGCCGTTTACGCCGAAGCTTTTGTCTGGCGAGCCGTTGCTGTTGTAGCGCGCTACCACAAAGTCGTCTTTGTAATTCCCGGACAGCAGGATCTGTCCGTTGGGCTGGACGATAATGGCGGTATTAAAGCCGCCGTTTTGGGTAATGACCGTCCCGTTATCGCCGAAGCTTGTATCGGGCGCGCCGTTTGGCTTGTAGCGCACCAACACAACGCCGTCATTGGACGTTCCGCTTGCGAGTATCTTGCCATCGGGCTGGATGGCGATGGCGTCTCCATAGCCACCCGGGCCGTTTAAAAACCCGCCCGCCCAGCCAAAAGTTTTGTCGGGCGAACCGTCGGCGTTGTAACGCTCCAGCAGGAAAACGGGGCTGCCTGCGATGTAAGCGCTTCCGATGTCGACAATTTTGCCGTCGGGCTGGACGGCGATGGACTTGATCCACGCTTCGCTGCCGGCGTCTGTGGTCACGATGCCGTTTTGGCCGAAGGTGATATCCAACGGCCAGGTGTTGTTGGTTTTGTTGACGGTGTACGTTTCGCCGGAGGTGAAATTGCCGCCCGCCAAAGGATTGGTTGCCAGGTCTTGGATGGAGGCATTGTCGATCAAGTCGACGCGGATGGCGCCGCTGCCTGCGCCTGTGCTGGCAGTCACCGTGTACGTGTCGTCTGAGCCGCTGACGTCTGTGATGGTTGCGCCGGTCAGGCCGGTGACGGTGGGGGTGAAGTCGGCGGCATCCACGCCGGTTACGGCTTCGGAGAAGGTGACGGTGAAGTGTACGTTGGCGGCCCGGGTGGGGTTGGAGTCGGCGCGCACCATCGACAAAACGGTGGGCGGGGTGCGGTCGATGGTATAGGCTTCGCCGGAGGTGAAATCGCCGTTGCCCGCGCCCACGCCGCCCAACGGATTCAGGTCTGCATCCAGGATGGTGTCGTCATCCTTCACGTCCAGCCGGATGGTCCCTTCGCCGGAACCGGGGTCGACGGTGACGGTGTAGGTGTAGTTGGCTGCCGGGCCGCCGCTGACGCCTGTGACGGATGCGCCGGTGACGCCGCCGGTAGTGGTCAGCGCAAAGTCGCTTGTATCCACGCCGGTCATTGGTTCAGAAAAGGTGACGGTGAAATGCAAGCTGGCGGCGGCGCTTGGGTCGGCGTCTGCCCGCAGGCTGGATGTAGCCAGTGGGGGAAGCAGCAAAACATACGCTGCGCCGGAGTCGGCAGCCGAATTATTTGTCTGGTCGCCGTTTACGCCGGGGGCATTGCTGTCTTCGTAAGGCGCTCCCGCGGACACGGTATCGCCAGAGATGGCTACGGCAGAGCCAAACTGATCGTCGCTTGAGGGGTTGGAGCCGGATCTCTCGGTATTGGAGGCTTTGACGTAGGCCTGCTGACCCCAAACGCTGCCATTGCGGGTGAAGACATAGGCTGCGCCCGATCCGCTGCTAAAATCGCCATCTCCCTGGTCCCCGTTTACGCCGGTGGCGGCGCTGGATTCTCCCGGCGCGCCCACAATCAGCCTGTCGCCAGAGATGGCGGCGGCGCTTCCAAACATGTCGCCTCCTTGCCTGGTGACGAGTTCTCCTCCTCCGGTATTGGAGGCTTTGATGTAAGCCTGCTGGCTCCAGGTCGTTGCGCTGCGGGTGAAGACGTAGGCTGCGCCGGAGTTGTAAGCCGAATTATCCGTCTGGTCTCCGTTTACGCCGGTGGCGCTGCTGTCTTCGCCGGGAGCGCCCACCAGCAGCGTATCGCCGGAAAGGGCAATGGCCTCGCCGAACAAGTCTCCTCCACCGGACGAGGGGTTGCCTCCATCAGGGTTGGAGGCTTTGAGGTAGGCTTGCTGGCTCCAGTCGCTGCCGTTGCGGGTGAAGACATAGGCCGCGCCGGAGTCGGATGCCGAATTATCCGCCTGGTCCCCGTTCACGCCGGTGGCGTTGCTGTCTTCTCCTGTCGCGCCCACCACCAGTGTGTCGCCGTCCAAGGCGATGGATGCGCCAAACCAATCCCATTGTTCGGTATTGGATGCTTTCAGGTAAGCCTGCTGGCTCCACACGCTGCCGCTACGCGCGAAGACATAGGCTGCGCCGGAAGAGCCGGCCAGATTATTCGTCTGGTCTCCGTTCACGCCGCTGGCGTTGCTGTCTTCTCCCGTCGCGCCCACCACCAGCGTATCGCCGGAGATGGCAACAGAAGCGCCAAACATGTCACCATCTATCCAGTTCACGGCGTCGCCTCCCTCGGGGTTGGATGCTTTGAGGTAGGCTTGCTGGCTCCAATCGCTGCCGCTGCGCGTGAAGACATAGGCTGCGCCGGCTTCGTAAGCCGAATTATCGGCCTGGTCGCCGTTCACGCCGCTGGCTTTGCTGGATTCGCCGTAGGCTCCCACCACCAGCGTATCGCCCGAGATGGCAACCGCCGCGCCAAAGTGGTCGCCTGCCTCGGCGTTGGAGGCTTTGATGTAGGCTTGCTGGCTCCAGGCGCTGCCGCTGCGGGTGAAGACGTAGACTGCGCCAGCGCCGTAAGCCGAGTTATCCGCCTGGTCCCCGTTTATGCCGGTGGCATTGCTGGCTTCGTAGGGCGCGCCTACGGCAAGCGTATCACCGGAGATGGCGATGACAGCGCCAAAGTTGTCATTTTCTCCGGGGTTGGAGGCTTTGAGGTAAGCTTGCTGGGCGTCGATGGCCGCCGCGGGCAGCAAGGCTTTGATCTGCTTCCAATCGGCGGCGCTCAAGCCGTTTGGAGCTTGGGCCTGGGCGGGAGCGACCCCCAACGCGCCACATGCCAGCGCCAGGCTGACGAGCAAGATAAGGATGATGCGAGCAATGGATTTGACGGTGTTCATAACGGCCCTCCGGGTTGAATTGGTTTTGAAGAGATGGGATGCTGCTCTCTATGATACAGGTTTTTGGGGTGTTGCGCCATTACAAATTGGATAATCAAGCCGGTTGGACTGCGCTTTCGTTGAAGGGCATGCTCCGGGATGGCGGCGGGTTACGGATTAAACAATGGCGTGGAGCTACGCAAGGTTGCGCCACGTCGGTTGTTTCGCCGGGCGGGCGGGGTTTGGGCAGGTCGGTAGGGACACAGCGGAGGAACGGATGAATTTTGACGTTTCACAGGCCCGCTGTGTCCCTACCGGGGTGGTACTCCCGATGCCGTCCGTAGTTTGTCCGTCATATGGCGTACACCCCTAATCTTGACACAACCTATCCAGATAGTATAATGATTTTCATTCGTTCGATCCAATGGAGTATTTTATGAGAGCTTGCTTGTGTATGGGGCGGGGTTCCTAACCGCCGCCTTTCACGATAAATTTTAGCTGACCGGTGGTTGAGTAGGTGGCGGTGCTATCTCGCCGCCGTATCGAAATCACCTAAAACGGTCAAATCGAAGGACGGCAGTTGAACCCTGCATGCGTAGTCAGTCATCGCATGGCGTTCATACGCCGTTCTTTTGTTTTGTAACAAGCAGGTTGGTTTTCCTTCGCGGAGAAAAGAATGACCCTGGTGAATTTTTTGGATGTGCGTCTCAATATCTTGCAGGCCGGCGGCATCGAAGACCACGTCGGCAATACGCCCTTGATCCGGTTGCGGCGCGTCACCCGGGGGCTTTCTCCGGCGGTGCAGGTTTTTGCCAAAGCCGAATGGTTCAACCCCGGCGGTTCGATCAAGGACCGCCCGGCGCTGAATATCCTCCGCGCGGCCCTGGCGGATGGCTCGCTGGACGGGGGCAGGCGTCTGCTCGATTCGACTTCCGGCAACATGGGCATCGCCTACGCCACGTTCGGCGCGGCGCTCGGCATCCCGGTCACGCTGACCATCCCCGGCAACGCCAGCCCGGAGCGCCTTTCGATCTTGCGCGCGCTGGGCGCGCAACTGGTGTTGACCGACCCGCTCGAAGGCTCGGACGGCGCGCAGGTGGTTGCCAAACACATGGTGGCCGAACGCCCCGACCTGTATTTTTACGCCAACCAGTATGACAACCCCGCCAACTGGCAGGCGCACTACCAAAGCACCGGCCCCGAAATCGTCGCGCAGACCGAGGGGCGCGTCACGCATTTCGTGGCCGGTCTGGGCACCACCGGCACGTTGACCGGCACGGGCCGCTACTTGAAGGATTACAACGCAGCGATTGAGTTGGTTGCGTTGCAGCCCGATGCGCCTTTCCATGCGCTGGAAGGTCTCAAGCACCTCCCCAGCGCCATCCAGCCCGGCATCTTCAACCCGTCGTTGCCCGATCGCACGCTCGAAATCGGCTCGGAAGCGGCGCGCGAGATGGTGCGGCGGCTGGCGGGCGAGGAAGGTCTGTTTGTGGGTGTCTCTGCCGGGGCGGCGGCCGTCGGCGCGCTGCAAGTGGCCGCGCAACTGGAGTCGGGCGTGGTTGTGACCGTCTTCCCGGATGCAGGCTATAAGTACCTGAGCGACTCGCGGCTGTGGAGCGATGATTATTCAATATGAACGAAAAAAACCTTTCCGCAGATTACACAGATTTACAGATTTTAAGATTTTAAAAATCTGTGGCATCTGTGAAATCTGCGGATAAATCTCGAAGGAGCACTTGTCACCATGTTGGAAATCTCGAATGAAGTATTAGCCCAAATCTACGCCCACGGCGAAGCGGCCTTTCCCGACGAGGGGGCCGGGTTCCTGCTCGGTACGGACAATCCGCGCCGCATCACCGCCATCCTGGGCCTGCCCAACGCCCGCGAGGATGAAGCGCGCCACAACCGCTTCCTGATCACGCCCAAAGATTACCTGAACGGCGAGTTGGAAGCCGAGCGCCTGGGCTTGAGCGTGGTGGGCATTTTCCACTCGCACCCCGATTCGCCCAACAACCCGTCGACGTATGACCGCGATTGGGCGCAACCTTTTTTCTCCTACATCATCACAAGTGTGTATGCCGCCAAAGCCGTGCAGAGCCGCTCGTGGCTGCTCTCGGAAAACCGCGCACACTTCGATGAAGAAGAGATCAAGATCATAAATAACGAGATTCTTGCATAAACAAGCAAGAAAATTAACCACGACCCCCTACGGGGGCAAGCGTCACGAAGGCACGAAGAATTCTTTGGGTTTTTCTTTAAGACTTGGTGACTTGGTGACTTCGTGGTTAAAGGTTTTTTTCCCGGCTTGTCCGGGTTAGGATACAGGAGTATCACCATGACCACGCAAACCCTTCAAAAAGTGGATCATTCCGCGCTAAAAGTCAACCAGATCGTGATTATCATTCTCAACGTCCTGGCTTTCATCTTCAACCTGCCCATCCTGGCGGCCATCGTGGCGGTCTTTATGGGTGTGGGCAGCCTGCTCAAAACCCCGGCGTTCGGCTTCGTTTACAAGAACGCGCTCAAGCCCTGGGGTTGGGTCGAACCCGACGTACTGGATGACAACCCGGAGCCGCACCGCTTTGCCCAGGTTGTCGGCTTCGTCTTTGAGACGGCTGCCAGCCTGGCGCTTTTCCTGGGCGCTGCGGCGCTCGGCTGGGCGTTGGTCTGGGTCATGGTGGCGCTACCCGCCCTGAACGCCTTCGGCGGTTTCTGCGTGGGCTGCGCGGTGTACTACTGGTTGGGGCAGGTGAGGGCGCCGGGTTTTTCGAAGCAGCCCCCGGCCGGGACGTTCCCCGGAATGCGTCCCGCTCCCAGGGCGGAGTAACCCCATGAATCCCGACATCCTGTTCCGTTTCCTGCTGGCCCTGCTGATCGCCGGCGTCGGCGTTGGGTTTTACCGCTTCAACAACCGGCTGATCCTGGGCCGCGCGCCAAAGTCCATCGCCCAGGCGGGCAAACCGGCCATCCTGTATTTCACCACGCCCGGTTGCGTGCCTTGCAAGACGGTGCAGAAACCCGCCATTGGGCAAATTAAAGAAGCGCTGGGCGAGATGCTGCAAGTGATCGAAATCGACGCCTCGCAGCAGCCCGACCTGGCGCAGCGCTGGGGCGTGTTGAGCGTCCCAACCACCTTCGTGATCGATTCGCGCGGCCAGGCCAGACACGTCAACCACGGCGTGGCGCGCGCCGATAAATTACTCAAACAACTTCATGGACTTTAGGAGAACAATCATGGCAACTTTACGTATTCCCACCCCCTTGCGCGCCTACACCGGCGGCCAAAGCGACGTGCCCGTCAGCGGCGCTACTGCTGCCGAGGCCCTGGCCGAACTGGTGGCGCAGTTCCCGGCGCTCAAGCCGCATCTTTTCAAGGAAGACGGCGAACTGCGCATGTTCGTCAACCTGTTCAAAGGTGAAGAGAACATCAAAGATTTGCAGGGCCTGCAAACCTCGCTCGGCGCGGGCGACCGCCTGATGATCATCCCCAGCATTGCGGGCGGCTGACATGGAACTCTCCCGCGACGAAATCCTGCGCTACTCGCGCCACCTGCTCATCCCAGAAGTGGGCCTGGAAGGACAGAAAAAGCTCAAAGCCTCCGCGGTGCTGGTCATCGGCACGGGCGGCCTCGGTTCGCCGGTGGCGCTCTACCTGGCGGCAGCCGGCGTCGGGCGCATCGGCCTGGTCGATTACGACGTGGTCGACTCGTCCAACTTGCAGCGCCAGGTCATCCACGGCACTTCGACGGTTGGCAAGTTGAAGGTTGAAAGCGCCAAAGAACGCATACGCGACCTGAACCCCGAAATCCAGGTGGACGTTTATAACGCGCCCTTCACGTCCGAAAATGCGTTGGGCATCGCCAAAGACTACGACCTGCTGGTCGACGGCACCGACAACTTTCCCACGCGCTACCTGACCAACGACGTGTGCGTGATGCTCGGCAAGCCCAACGTCTACGGCTCGATCTTCCGTTTCGACGGGCAGGCCAGCGTCTTTGCGCTGCCGGGCGGCCCGTGCTACCGCTGCATCTTCCCCGAACCGCCGCCGCCGGGGCTGGTTCCGTCCTGCGCGGAGGGCGGCGTGCTGGGCGTGCTGCCCGGCACCATCGGCACCATCCAGGCCACCGAAGCCATCAAACTGCTGCTCGGCATCGGTTCGCCGCTTTCGGGCAAGCTGCTGCTTTATAACGCGCTCGACATGAGCTTCGAATACGTCAAGATCAAGAAGAATCCCAAATGCGCGATCTGCGGCGAACATCCGACCATCACGGAATTGGTGGACTACGAGGCTTTTTGCGGCGTTCCGGGACACGACCACGAAGGGGACGATACCGTTTCCGGTTGGGACATCGACGCCCCGGCGCTGGATGACCGTTTAAACGGCCCCAACCCGCCCTTTTTGTTGGACGTGCGCGAACCGCACGAACTGGCGATTTCCGCGCTGCCGAATGCCAAAAACATCCCCCTGGGCGCGCTCGCTGCGCGCCTTTCAGAGTTGGACACCGCCCAAGAGATGGTCGTCTTCTGCAAGGGCGGCACGCGCTCGACGCGCGCCCTCGAGCTGTTGACCAGCGCCGGGTTCAAGAAGGTCAAGAACCTGAAAGGCGGCATCAACGCCTGGGCGCAGCAGGTCGATTCGGATTTGCCGGTGTATTAGGAAGAACAGAGAATTAGAGAATAGAAACCAGTGGCTTTACGAGATGATCTGTCGCCGCCCGTAAGTCGGGATTAATCCCAATACTGTTTAGATAAGGCATTCCAATTCAAAGGCAGGTTTTCATTTTCTCCATAGAGAAACAGCCGCCAAAGCGGCTTCGTAACAATAGCCCGGACGTTTACGTCCGGGGCGGGGCCAA